>UCOA01000278.1 GCA_900474095.1 Hyphomicrobiales bacterium
TTTGACGCGCGGCGCTGTAGTACCGCAACTTAGCCGTCCGTGGTGCGGGCCGCAATCGCGCATGATCAAGAACGGCTCACGAAATTGTCAACTTAGTTTATCATGTTTTCAGGCGGCCTCCCTTGATCGTCGCAGTTTCCGCAGCAAGACAGTGTTGCGTTGCGAAAATTCAGAGGAGTCAACATGACTGACATTTCATCCGCCCGGCCGCCAGCCATGCTGCCCGCCCTGCAGCGGTTCTATCTGCCACTCGATACGACGGCGGAAACGCTGCTGCGCGTTGTCGCAGGCGTCCTTCTCGTCACCCATGGCTACGGCAAGATCATCAATCCTTTCGGCGCCGTCGGCATGGTCGAAGGTCTCGGCTTCTATCCCGGCGTCATCTGGTCGCCGCTCCTGTCGGCCACTGAATTCTTCGGTGGCATCCTCGTCGCGATCGGCCTGTTCACGCGGCCGGCCTCTTTCGCGGCAATGATCGTGCTTTTGGTCACCGTCTATTTCCACGGCATCGTGACGGGCGAGGGTCTCGCCGGTGCTGAAAAATCGATCCTCTGGGCCGCGATCTTCTTCTTCTTTGCCATTCGGGGATCGAATGCGCAGTCTGTCGACGCCAAAATCGGCAAACAAATCTAGGTCGATGGCGCCGCGGTTCACGTCGTGGCGCTATTCTCCGATTTTCAGGGTTAGCGGCTTGTAGGTGTCGATCGCAACACGCCCCGCCGCGATGAGATTCACGGCCTCCCCATCCGCCGTCCCCGTCGCAGCGACAATATCGAACCCTTCGACATTGCAGTCGGTCTCGATCTTCGCCGTATTCCCCGCATTGTCCGCCGAGCCGCCGAGAGTGTCGAAACTGATGGTCTCATCCGGCAGTTCGGTGTTGCCGGTCGCAGTGTTCTGCGGATCGAATTGCGGCCGCAGCGTCAGCGAAATATCCGTTAGTTCTTCGCCGTTCTCCAGAACGGCAAAGTCGTAGGCACAATACCCTTGCCCGCCGAACCAGGTGAACGTGTTGATCAGGGTAATGGCGACGAATTGGGCAAGCATCTGGAACCTCCGAATGGATCAATTCCAGCACCGTAGGCGCTGCCAACCGTCGCCGCCATGGCCATTTTCAGGCGGATCAGCTGGTGGAAGATGTTCCGCGCAGTATTTCCGCATCAAGTGTCAGAAATTCGGTCGCAGTGTTCGCTGATGCAAGGCCGCTTAGTGGTAGGTTAAGACCTCGGCCGCTGCCGTATGAACCCCACACAGCAAAATGGCGGCCGAAGCCGCCATTTTCAAAAATTCCTTTATCAACCCGGGAACGCTTACAGCGTGCGGGTGATGTGCTCGACGCGGAAGCACTCGATCGTGTCTCCGGCGCGGATGTCCTCGTAGTTCTCGAAGGCCATGCCGCATTCCTGACCCATCGGCACTTCCGAGACTTCGTCCTTGAAGCGCTTGAGCGTCTTGAGCTTGCCTTCGTGGATGACGACGTTGTCGCGAACCAGGCGAACACCGGCGCCACGCTCGACCTTGCCTTCGATGACGCGGCAACCCGCGACCTTGCCGGTCTTGGTGATGTTGAACACCTCCAGGATTTCGGCATTGCCGAGGAAAGTTTCGCGGCGTTCCGGCGAGAGCAGGCCCGACATCGCTGCCTTCACGTCATCCACCAGATCGTAGATGATGTTGTAGTAGCGGATTTCGATACCGGCACGCTCAGCCGCAGTGCGCGCCTGTGCGTTGGCACGGACGTTGAAGCCGATGATCGCGGCATTCGAGGCTTCTGCCAGCGAGATGTCGGACTCGGTGATGCCGCCGGCACCAGAATGCACGATGCGCGCGCGGACTTCGTCGGTCCCGAGCTTGTCGAGAGCACCGGCAATGGCTTCGATAGAGCCCTGCACGTCGCCCTTGATGACCAGAGGGAATTCCTTCAGGCCGGTATTCTGCAGCGTCATCATCATCTGCTCGAGCGAACCGCGCTGGCCGGATGCACGGGCAACGGCCTTGTCGCGGGTCAGCCGCTGACGGTACTCGGAGATTTCGCGGGCACGGCTTTCGTTCTCAACGACAGCGAACTTGTCGCCCGCCTGCGGCGTGCCGGACAGACCGAGGATCTCCACAGGCATCGACGGCGGCGCTTCCTTGACGTGTTCGCCCTTGTCGTTGACGAGTGCGCGCACGCGGCCCCACTGGTCGCCGGCAACGATGATCTGGCCCGGCTTCAGCGTACCCTTGTGAACGAGAACGGTGGCAACCGCACCGCGGCCGCGATCGAGCTGGGCTTCGACGACAGTGCCTTCTGCCGTGCGGTCCGCATCGGCGCGCAGATCGAGGATTTCGGCCTGGAGCAGGATGGCTTCGAGCAGCTTGTCGAGGCCGAGGCCTGTCTTTGCCGACACCTCGACGTCGAGCACTTCACCGCCCATGGTTTCCACGAACACTTCATGCTGAAGCAGCTGGTTGCGAACCTTCTGCGGATCGGCTTCGTGCTTGTCGATCTTGTTGATCGCCACGATGATCGGAACGCCGGCAGCCTTTGCGTGGCTGATCGATTCGATCGTCTGCGGCATGACGCTGTCGTCGGCGGCAACCACGAGGATCGCGATATCTGTCGCCTGGGCGCCACGAGCACGCATCGCAGTGAACGCGGCGTGGCCGGGAGTGTCGATGA
>UCOA01000167.1 GCA_900474095.1 Hyphomicrobiales bacterium
GGAGCGGCTTCAACACGAAGCCGCGTTCCGTCATGCGCGGATGCGGTATTTCCAGCGTTTGCGACTGTTGTCTAAGGCCATCATAGGTCAGCACGTCGATGTCGATCGTGCGCGGCCCCCAGCGCTCCAGCCGCTCCCGTTTCATCTGGCGCTCGATCGACAGGCAGGCATCGAGCAACTCGTCCGGCGGAAGCGAGGTCTCGACCTCCGCGCAGGCGTTGAAAAACCAGGCCTGATCCGTCTTGCCCCAGGGCGGTGTCCGGTAGAGTTTCGAGACATGCATCACGGCGCAGTCCGGCCGCGTGTCGAGAATGACGAGCGCCCGAGCCATCGAGGCGGCCGGATCGCCGATATTGCCGCCGAGACCGAGCGTCGCGCGATGGGTGGATATCTCAGGCAAAATGCTCGACCGTCACTTCGACATAGTCGAGAACACCGGGAACCGGCGCGTTCGGCTTGCGGATCGATATTTTCGCGCGGCGAACCTGCGGAAAGACCGAACAGAGCGTGGTGGCAACCTCCAGCGCCAGCGCCTCGATCAGATAGCGCCGGCGGCCGGTGATGATCTTCTCAATCTCGGTGAAGGCGACACCGTAATGCACTGTATCCTCGATAGAATCCTCTACCAGGGCGGTTCCCTGCTCGACATCCAGCTCCGCATCGACGAAGAAGCGCTGCCCGAGAAATTCCTCTTCGTCGTGAACGCCATGGCGGGCAAAGAAGGCGCAGTTCTTGAGGGTGATCGTGTAGATCGCTGTCATGGCTGATTTTCCGTCCCAAGTTTTTTTGGCCCGTGTTTTTTTGGCCCGTATTTCTTCTGCGCCTGTCTTTTAGCCGCCAGCATAGCATCCGCCACCAGAAGCGCATCCCTGTTGATTGCGACATCATGTACCCGGAAAACCGCAGCGCCCGCCATTCTCAGCAAGACGGTCGTTGCCGCTGTGCCGACATCCCGCTGCTGCGCCTCACGACCGGTGATGGCTCCGATGAAGCGTTTGCGCGACGTGCCTGCCAGTAGTGGCAGTGCGAAACCCCGCAGTTCGCTGAACCGCATCATCAGTTCGACGTTCTCATCGGTATCCTTGGCGAAACCGAAGCCGGGATCGAGAACGATCCGGTCGCGCTCGACGCCGGCGGCAGTCGCAATTTCAAGGGAGCGATCGAGAAACCGATATTGATCACGCACGACATCCGGGAGTTTTTCGCGGTCACGACCGGTATGCATGATGCAGAGCCCTGCCCCGGTCGCCGCTGCCACATTCGCAAGATCCGGCTCGCGCTGCAGGCCGTGCACGTCATTGATGATATGGGCACCTGCCGCAACCGCCAGCCGAGCCGTCTCGGCCCGGTAGGTATCGACGGACAAGATCGCATCCGTCCGTTCGGCAAGTGCCGCAATGACCGGAAGCACCCGCGCCTGTTCTTCGGCAGCCGCGACCGCGGCAGCACCCGGCCGGGTCGATTCGCCGCCAATATCGAGGATCGCGGCTCCCTGCTCGAGGCAACGTAGCGCCTGCGACACCGCAGCTTCGGCATCGTCGTAGACACCGCCATCGGAAAAGGAATCCGGCGTCACGTTGATGATTGCCATGAGCAATCCGGTAGGGCCGAGTGTGAGGCTTCGCCCATGCGCCAGCTTCCATTCGAAGGGATCGAAAGGATCATCCATGATGGTTTCACTCCCTCTGGCCGGCCCTCTTGCCAGCTTGCCTGAGCCGACTTCCTTTGGCCACAAATGCAGGCCGAAGACGCCACGTCTTGCAACAAAGACTCGGATTACATTGTGTTTTCCAATTTGTCCGAGACGCACGTTATTTGCTGTTGCGCTCGGGCTGGCTATGCCCCAAGCTCTGGAGAAGTTCAACTGCCGAGACCCGTAACCCATGCCGACTGGCCGCATTTCCTTCGCCGCGTTTCTGATTTTGAGCATTGTTGCGAGCCATTCCTCGTCAGCGCTTGCCGACACGGTCATGAACAAAAGCATCACCTACTTCTCGGTCGGCGGCCGCACGGCCGAAGAGCTCGACAAGGCGCTGTCGGCGCGCGGTCCAATGATGAAATCTACCGGCGCGCGCCATCCGGGCGCCACCAAGATCAAGTTCGGCGGTACGATAACCTATGTGAAAGACGGCAGTCGCTGCGCCGTCGGCAGCGCCAAGGTCACGCTCAGCACCAAGCTAATCCTGCCGCGCTGGAAAAACCGTGGATCAGCAAACCGGGATCTGGCGCTCGTGTGGGATACGTTGGCAAGCGATATCAAACGCCATGAGGAGCGCCACGCCGAGATTGCCCGCAACCATGCCCGCAAGCTGGAAAAGGATTTCCTCTCATTGAGGTCCGAAGCCGATTGCGAGCGGATGCAGGCGCGTGTTGCCCGATTGAGCGAAACGGCGATCCAGCAGCACGACCGTGACCAGGCCCGCTTTGACAGGACGGAGGCAGCCAATTTCGATCGCCGCATGATCCGTCTGCTGCAGTACCGGCTGGATGGGATCACGAAGGCCAAACGCTAAATCGTCTACAAAACCTGCGACCGATTCGAGCAACCAAAAAAAACGAATCATCACGCTTGTGCAAAACTTGCGGCGTCAACAGCATATCACTGGTGATTTTTTACCATACAACAATATGGAACGAATCAGATATAGTGTAAGCATTGAGTGAGGAACAGGAAAAATGAACTGTCTTCACTCTCGGTCCGGGTTTAGTAGCCATGCATTCATGCAGGACACTTTATACCGGAAGTATTCTTTCGCGCTTGACTGTTATGTTCGGGCGATGGTTTGACTGGCCCGCTTTTTCGCGCACGTGGCGTTCTCCTGGCGTATCTGAGGCAGCAGATGTTCCCTCCCTCGTCTGTATGCGATACGCCCTCCTAGCCCCGCTTGTCGATCACGACCGGTGGGGCTTTTTCTTGCTTGACCTGAAATGATCGCAGGAAGATCAGGCCTGGCGCTCGGGAACGTGAACCACGAGCCCGTCCAGGCCGTCGCTCATCTTGATCTGACAGGAGAGCCGCGAGGTCGGTTTCACCTCATAGGCGAAATCGAGCATGTCCTCTTCCATCGCCTCCGGCGCACCCACGGTCGCCGACCATTCCTCGTCCACATAAACATGACAGGTCGCGCAGGCACAGGCGCCGCCACACTCGGCTTCGATACCGGGAACCGAATTGCGCACGGCATTTTCCATGACGGTCGAACCATTTTGAACGTCAAAGTCATACTGCGTGCCGTCGAAGGCGATGATGGTCAGTTTGGGCATTTGGCTTTCCGGATACTTGGCGTTGTATGGGTATACCGCAGGAACAACCACGCCGCCCCTATAGCAGAGGCGGCGGCGGAATGCGGCAAATTCGTGCGATTTCTTCCAACAATTCGCGTCGCCAGTCAACACGAAGGGATTTTCGAGCCCGGCGTTTCGCCGACGAGGCTTCGTTACCGCAAGGCTTCATACAGGCCAAATTTTCGGGGAGAGTTCGCCCTCAGCGGCAAAGCTTCAGGATGAACAGTTCGGCCTCGATCACGGCAGCGCTCAATGCTGCAAGATCGGCGGCCCGCTCAGGCCCGGCCTCAACGGCGTCGGCCGCCCCGGCAACACCGAAAGCGCCGACGGCAAGGGCAGCACCCTTGAGGCGATGCGCGGTCGAGACCGTCGTGTCGGCATCGGCGGACGACAATTCCTTCATCAACTGCCGCGCCTGACGCGCGAACATCTGCAGCACTTCGATTTCCAGGAGCTTGTCGCCCATCGTCTGCGTCGCCAGGTGAACCAGATCGATCGGCCGCGACTTGGAGGGACATGCCCCGCCGAAATTCTCGGGTGCTTCGAACGCGATCTTGAGTGCCGCCATGTGCCAATATCCTTATTCTGTTTTTTTCTGACGCAACCGGCCCGTCACCGATCACATTCTATTTTTAGTTCTGCCCGCCCATGACGCCAGATGGTCTCCGGTTTGTCTGGAAGTGCTTGACCCGTCAGGCTATTATGAGGCTCGAAGATGGTGCGGGCGTTACCCTCCCGATGCCCAGTCCGGCCGTCATTTCGCTCTTTTCATGAGGCTATTAGGCCGGATCGGCGCTGCTATCTGATTAAAACGCGGCGCATTAAGGGCAGCTTTCGCTCGGCATGGTTAACGGCCATTAAACCGCCTGATTACAAGGGTTTCTGCAGGGAAAAGGTCCACCTTTCATTAAGAACTTGTTAGGATTTTAACGAATGCCGGGGGCGCTTAATTGTAAGAAACCGGTGAATGTGTCACTACGGTACGTTGAGGGATATGTTTATGCCCTAAGGTGCAGACAGTCCTGACGGAAAACCGCATCGAATGAAGCACCTACGGGGCTGATGCGCGGTTCCGTCGGTGCGTGGTTGAAATGGGTGCATGGCAGATTCAGCGCAGCGCGCATCGTGCCGTCACCGTCCGAGTATCGGAGGTGCTCCCAATGCAGGCGGTGTTGCAAAGGGGTCCTTTCGAAAGGACAATTTAGTAACGAGGCGTATCCGCATGGCGACAAATAAAAGCAACGAGTCGATCGACGACAAGGCATTTCAGGCGTTGGAAGACGCGTTGAAAATCGACTTTGACGAGCTTAAGTCGGCCCTGAACGACAAGACGTCGGTGGACGATCCGGAGGGAAAAGTGTCTGAACCAGTGAGCCAGGCACCGGCACCCGGTCAGGCAAAGACGACAAAGCCACAGGATCAGGCAGCCCGCTCCGGACGGGCGACGGAAACGCCAAGAAGCCTCTCCCCCGAACCTGCCCCAAGGGCGCCAGCCTTCGCGCCTGCCAACGATGATGGCCGCAGAACGCCAGCCGCCATTTTGCGCTCGCTGGACGTCCGCTCCAGCCGCTCGGCGATGCGGATTGCCGCTGCCGTTTCCGCCCTCTGGGTTATCGGCGGCCTTGGCGTCGCCAACCTGCTCTTTGGACCGGAAATCTGGCAAATACGCTCGCTTGCCGATCTGGCGGCCATGCCGAGCGCCATCGGCGTGGCGATCTTCATCATTCTGCCGGTGATGCTGTTCTTCTCCTTCGCCATCATGATTTCGCGCGCGCAGGAACTGCGCAGCGCCGCACGGTCGATGGCCGAAGTCGCGCTGCGCCTTGCCGAGCCTGAAACGGCAGCGTCAGAGCGCATCATGACGGTCGGCCAAGCCGTTCGCCGCGAAGTCTCGGCGATGAACGAGGGCATCGAGCGCACGATTGCGCGCGCAACCGAGCTCGAAACGCTGGTTCATTCCGAGGTCAACGCACTCGAGCGCAGCTACAGCGACAACGAACTGCGCGTGCGCACGCTGGTCCAGGAACTCGGACTGGAGCGGGAATCAATAGTCGGTCATGCCGAGCGTATCCGCTCGTCGATCGCCGGAGCCCACACACAGTTGAAGGACGAACTGGCGTCTGCCGGCGATGATATCGCCAGCCGTATCGCCACTTCGGGTGAAGCCTTCGCGTCGATGATCGAAACCCGCGCCGCGGCCCTGATGGAGCGCTCGACCAGCGCGACGCAGACGATCGACGCCATGCTCTCGACCCGCACCGATGCCTTGCTGTCGGGCCTCACCACCGCCGGCGTGTCGCTCAGCAGCGAGTTCGATACCCGTCTCGAAAATCTCACCGAGACGCTGAGCAAGCGCGGCCAGCAACTGCTTGGTCAGTTCGAAACGCGCGCCTCCACGCTCGATGCCAACACAGAGAAGCTGAACGCCGCGCTGAACGAGCGTGCCCGCCAGCTCAACGAGACGCTGATCGCCCGCACCCGCGATCTGAACGAGAGCCTCAATGTCGGCCAGCAGGCCATCACCGGCGGCCTCGACGATATTCTCCACACGCTGAACGCCACGCTGGATGAAAAGGGCGCGAGCTTCCGCCAGAGCCTGAAGACCAGTTCCGACGACATGATCATGGATCTCGACCTGCGCTCAGGCTTCTTCGAGGAGAAGCTGCAGACAACGGTCGGACAACTGGCGACGGCTTTCGATTCCCGTTTCCACGAATTTGCGTCCGCCTTCGACAAGCGCGCCGGCATGCTCGATTCCAAGCTGATGGAAAGCCTCGCCCGCATCAACCAGTCGGTGACCGGCGGCGCCGAGTCCATCGGCGGCATGCTCGACGGCGGTATCGAGCGCTTCGAGTCTGCGCTCTCCGAACAGTCCCTGACGCTCGCCACCACGCTCGGCACGACGCAGGACTTCATCGAACACACGATCAGCGGCAAGACCGCCGAGCTCAGCGAAGCGATCGGCAATGCGCACGCCCGCATAGACGGCGTGCTGTCAGAACGTTCCGGCTCGTTGATGAGTGCTCTCACTGCTGCGCAGGACCGGATTGAATCCGGCTTCGCTGAGCGTGCCGGTTCGCTTGAAACGGCGCTCACGGAAAGTCAAGAGCGGCTCGCCGAAACGCTTGATGCCCGCACCGGCGCGATCACCGCCAGCAACCAGCAGCTTGCGGAAAACATCGTGACGCAAACCAGCGGCTTTATTGATGGCCTTCAGGCGATCCATGGCCGTATCGAAGACACGCTGACCAACCGCGCCGACGAGATCACCACCGCCATCGCCGCCAGCCAGTTCCGCCTCGACAACACGCTTTCGGAGCGCACGGTCGAGCTTTCGAGCCTGCTTGCCGCAAGCTCGGAATCCATCGACAGCGCCTTTGAAGGTACCGCGGAACGCATCGACACGATCCTGTCGCAGCGCACTGGCGCGCTCGCAAACGTGCTG
>UCOA01000067.1 GCA_900474095.1 Hyphomicrobiales bacterium
GGGAAAAGCGGGCATATCGGCCGCAAGATCGCCGCGACGATGGCTTCTACCGGAACCTCGGCCTATTTCGTGCATCCGACGGAGGCGAGCCACGGTGATCTCGGCATGATCACGTCGGAAGACTTGCTCATTCTCCTTTCCTGGTCGGGCGAGACCGTCGAGCTTGGCAACATGCTGACCTATGCCAAGCGGTTCAACGTTCCAATTGTTTCGGTGACATCCAATTGCGAGAGCCTGTTGGCGCGCAATTCCAGCGTCGCCATCACCCTGCCGAAGGTGCAGGAAGCCTGCCCGCACGGACTGGCTCCGACGACATCGGCCATGCTGCAGCTCGCTGTCGGTGATGCGCTGGCAATCGCCCTTCTCGAGCGCCGTGGCTTTTCGGCCCAGGACTTCAAGACGTTTCATCCGGGTGGCAAACTGGGCTCGCAGCTGCTTCTGGTGCAGGAGCTTGCCCACACGGGCGAGGCGATCCCCCTCTTGCCGCTCGGCAGTCCCATGGGCGACGCGGTCATCCAGATGTCGTCCAAGGGATTTGGTGTCGTCGGCATCACCGACGAAGCTGGAAAACTGGTCGGTGTGATCACCGACGGCGACTTGCGCCGGCATATGTCTCACAATCTGTTGCTTGAAACGGTCGATACGGTGATGTCGCATCATCCGCGGGTTATCCAGGGCAGCGTTCTGGCCAGTGTGGCGATGGAATTCATGCAGGCGCAGAAAGTCACCCTTTTATTTTTGGTCGATGACCTCGGGGTCCCAAGCGGCATATTGAACGTCCATGACCTGCTCCGCGCGGGCGTTGCATAGTCAGCGCACATCACTTCGGTAGCAAAGCCAATTCCAGCGCTTCTCACTTCCCTAGGCGTCATGACCGACGGCCAGTCACATTCGCGCAATTCCTTTTTTTATTGGAGCCGCAGAAGCTGTCGCTCCTGTACGTGAGCGGATGCATTCCTGAGTGGCCGCCTCCGGAAGGAAACGCTGGCGCACAAAGCATCCTCCTTCTCATCCACGTATCTGTGTGTCACGGATCGTTTCGTATTGTTTCTCCATTGACTATTGAGGTTTGGTGAATAATGTTCTGGCGCAACCGGAGATATGGTCTTGTCGTTATTCGAATATGTTCAGGATGGTGAGGTTAAGAAGGCATCTGGCACCTTCTTCAGGGGGGAGAGCACGAACTTTCATCCCACCAACGACTCATTTTCGCAGCCAAACTTCCTCTCAGACTACCTGATGAAGGGCTGGGAGCCGTCTTCCAAGTTCGTTACCAAAGACACGCCAATTGTGGCCTTCGGGTCTTGTTTTGCCGCCAACATCAGCAACTACCTGCACAGTCGAGGCTACAACGTTCTCACTAAGAAGGATAACCGCGCTTACATCACTCGAATGGGCGATGGGATCGTGAACACCTCGGCAATCCTCCAGCAGTTCGAATGGGCGTGGCTGAATAAAGCCCCAGAGGGAGACCTCTGGCACGGGTACAAAGCTCAGGAGTTCGGCTACGAGGAGAGCGTCAGGCTGGACACCAAGGCGCTGCTGGACAGCGCGGGCCTCTTCATCATCACTCTGGGACTCTCTGAGATATGGTACGATGAGGTGTCTGGGGAAGTCTTCTGGAGGGCTGTTCCAAAGGACAAGTATGACCCGAGCCGCCACAAGTTTAGAGTGGCAACCCATGCAGAGACCCTTGCCAATCTGGAAGCTATCCGCAGCATAATCCGCAAGTTCCGCCCGGATGCCCACATCCTCTTCTCGGTCTCACCTATCCCCCTTACGGCGACCTTTCGGCCTGTTTCGTGTCTCACCGCCGATGCGGTATCCAAGGCCATAATCCGAGGAGCCTTGGACGAGTTCCTGAGAAACAACGAAAAAGACGAGTGCCTCCACTACATGCCGAGTTACGAGGCGGTTACCCGGCTGTTCAACAATCAGTGGACAGTAGACCGTCGTCACATCCATCCCCATGTCCTGCGCTTCAACATGCAGATGTTTGAGACATTTTTCTGCAATCCCGGGCTGACCACGGAGCAACTAGCGGAGACCTTCAGATCGGCCACGGAGGAGGATCTGAAGATTGGAATGAACGGTCACGAAAGCGAGGGACTGACGTACTCAGAGATACGCCGCCTTAGGTCGGAGGAGAAGCGTGAAAAGCGCCGTCAGGTCCGAATACAGGAGAGGATCAATTCTAGGGCGGCTGAGCGGCAACTGAAGATCGCGGAGCGGAAGGACCAAGTACGATCTAAAGGCGGCATCGTGGCGACGGTAACAGCGAGGATAGTTGTGGGCGTTCTGGCGCTGCAGGGGGCTTTGGCTCTCCTCTTTGATTGGACGATTTTGGCCGTTGCTGTGCCGTAGCTAGGTCAAGTTCAGCCAGTGCCAGCACAAGGGCCATCCTTGAGTAGTCCCCGCGCCCCTCAGGTTAGTCGGCGAAATGACGGCATCAAAACCGCTCATCAGGTTCTTGATGGCATCCGACCATCTTGCAGAAAAGCGAAAGGGCTCGTACGAAGCGGGCATGAGGCAAGCATCTCAGGAGAAGCTCAGTGAAGTTGATCTTTAAGGCGTTAAGAGCACATGCAGCAGGCGGAAAATCAAACGCGCTGGCCGAATATGTGCGCCGTCATGGTAAAGTTCCCCTGTCCTGGGCCGGCTCCACTTCCAACATGGACTATCTCAACATCGGCGATGCTCTCAGCGCTGTCATGGTGGCACTTCTGTCGGGCCGCGACATCGAGCGCGTCCCCTCAAAATCGAATTCACTGCGCATGGCATGCGTCGGGACGATCGGCCATGGGTTTGCCGGCGGAGAAGTATGGTTCTGGGGGACGGGCGCGTCGATGTGGAAAAACCCCTCCGCGCCGCGCAACGACTGGCAAAGCTTCAGCGGCGCCGGAGAAAAAGGTTTTACAGTGGCCGCAACACGCGGCCCGGTTTCGGAGCATCTGCTGACGGGCAAGCCGGAGGGAACTGTCGGCGTCTATGGCGATCCGGTGTGGTTGCTGCCGCGTTTCTATGCACCCGCGCCGGTCAAGAAATGGAAGTTGGGCGTTATCGTCCACCTGTCCGAATTGGCAGATCGCGATCCTGAGACGCACGTCAGGTCCGAACTCCAGCGCTATTCCATTCCAGAGAGCCTGAAGGACCACATCCATCTGATCAATACGGTGACGCCGATCAGCATGACGTCCATCAAAGGTAAGATCGATGAGATTTTGTCCTGTGATCGGATCGTGTCCACGAGCCTTCACGGCATGGTCTTTGCCGAAAGCTACGGTATTCCGTGCCTGCATTTTCCGCCGCATGGTCCAAAGCAGGGACTTCATGTCCGGAACCTCGACGCCAACTGCGATCTCGATCTGCGTGTCATCGACCTCTACCGAGGCCTGGGAATGACCGAATTGCCGGTTTACGCTCAGGACCGCAACAATGTGACCAATTGGGATGACCTGATGGCTGCGATCGATAGCACCTGGTTGCCCAAGACCTTTGACGGGCAGGCACTTCTCGATGCCTTTCCACTCGATCTTGCTCCGTTGACGTCGCCGGCCGGCGGAACGATTTGGGACCATCCGATCCTGCAAAATCTGATCCTGCAGCATGACGTCAACGAGCTGAAGCGCATGGACAAACTGCGCGCGTAGAGAATTCGAATGCCAGCTCTCGAAAACGCTTTTGAGCGTGTTGCAACGGCGGCTTCAGCGCGATTTGCTGCTTTCAATCAACGTCAGCACAAGCGCGGAAAGCAGTGTCAAAGGCGTCGTGGCGGCCGTCTGGGGTTTAGAGCTTTGCGTTGGGGTAAGGCCGACTTTCCCGACGGGTTTGTCATTTGCGTTAACGCCGCTATTGCCCAAGGTCCACCAGCCCTCGCGCAGGATCTTTTCGATGACGAATGTGGCGACGTCGAGCGAGCGCGACGGAGAGCCCGGTGGCAGAATATCGGCGGATGTCGGATTGCGATCCGTCATCACCGAATAATAGACCCGCCTGATCTCGTTATCGATCTCGTCATTGCCCTCAGGCGCGGAGTTTATTTTCTGGCGAAGTTTGCGCAGGTCGTTGACCGTGACCGCCGTACTGCCCGCTATGCCTGCCAGTTCGTCCGCAAAGAGATCCGGATTGGTTCCTTCACCCGTGAACAGCTCGGAGAGCGCTGAACCGGGCGCGGCTTGCCGGTTCCGAATCACCTTGGCGGCCCCTCGAATACCATCCCGAAAGGCCTCTTTCCGGATTTCGTCCTGTTTTGCGATCAGAGCAGAGGCTGCGGAACAAACTTCCAGAAGAAGTGCTGCTGCCTTTTGATCGTCCATCGTCTGCGCTGCATCATTCGCTCTTGCGAGCAGATCATTCAGTGAAGGTTTCTGGTCGGTCATCGGTGGTTTGATTTCTTCATTACGAGAGTGCGCCGTGCGATCCCCAAAACATATCACTTGAACTTGGCATAGAGATCCTGAAGCCGCTCCGCGTACTTCTCTGGAGAAAACAGCTTAGCGCGCTCCTGACCTACCGTCTGATAGTGCTCCATCAATCCGTCGTCATGCTCTATGTCTTTGATCGCTTGCGTGATCGAGTTAACATTGTACGGATCAACGATCAATGCGCTTTCGCCGGCAACTTCTGGATTTGCGCCTTCGCTGCCTGTGATCACCGCAGTGCCCAGCTGCATCGCCTCGAGAATCGGCAAACCGAACCCTTCATACAGGGAAGGAAACACAACCGCCCTAGCACATCGGATCAACGACGTCAGCAGATTGAGGGGCAAATATTCCAGTCGAATGACCGACGAAGTCTTCGAGACATGGCTGATCGTCGGATCCATGAGCTGCTTGCGCGCCGATTTTCCCAAGTCCTGCGGAACGCCGAGAAGACGGAGCTCATTGGCGTTTTTCCAGACCAGCTGACCGACGATCACCAGCGGAAGCCTGCTCTGGCTGGCGAGATAGGCTTCGATAATTCGGCCAACATTTTTCTTCGGTTCGATCGCGCCGAAGAAGAGAAAGTACTGTTTGTGGTCGAGGCCGAAGATCGACGACACCTCTTCGCGGACGTCGTCCTCGTTCCGGTTCAGAATACGGCTCGGGAGATTGACGGCTTGATAGGTGTTCGTTACGCGGCTTTCATCAACGCCCAGAAGTTCGACGATATCCCGCTTGGAAGCCTCCGAAACCGTAACGATGTGATCGGCTTTTTCGCTGATGCGCCGAACCTTCTTCAAAAACTCCTTCTTGTTGTCGAGCGTCGCGTAAGGCAGCCGCAGCGGAACGAGATCATGGATCGTATAAAGATTGGCTGCATTCTTGAGTGTGACCGCCAGGGGATAGGTCCAGTGGGCGATATCGGCACTGCCGGGGTAATCGACGTTCAGAAATTGACCATAGGTCCGAAAATGCCAGCGGGAGACCGTGTACAGATTGCGTGAATTGAAAATCCGGTCGTGCGCGGGAAGACCGCCGGGCGTGTTCCGGGCGATGACTTTACCGGTGATCGGGACGCGGTTGGCGGTGACTCCAAATGGCGATGTTATCAGACGCTTGACGATTTCCTGCGTCTTCATCGGTTTGACAGACGGGTCAAAGAAGCTCACTTCCGCGAGGAGTTCATTTTTACCGGCTGATGACCTAATTCCATACATCAAGTCGACCTGATGCCCCAGCGCCGACAGCTGCGCACTCAGGTTTCGGGCGTAGGTGGCAATCCCGGTGCCCTTCTCCAAGGCGAGATTGTAACCATCGACCATGACACGAGCTTTAGGCATGAATTGTAGGTCCCACTTGCTGTTTGCTGTATCGGCCTTCCTTATTTGGAGGGTCGGCAGAGCAATGATTGTGCGTTTTGAGCGTCAAATGACGGAACCGTCACCGTTGGAAGCTTAAGACGATGCGACCCGGTATCTATGCGATTGCCATTTCGGAAGCAACCTTATTGCTGTCGCCGGGAAAGCTGCCAAACCGCGGTAGAGAGCTTGTCGGCTGGCTGGACAGCGCTTGTCGTGCGCAGGGATGTGCCAATCAGGGACATCCTCATCTTGTCAGTAAGCCTGCCCAATCCTGGATCAGGCGAAGCCCTGTTACCCGTGGCGTCATCTTGATCCAGTAGTGCATTTTCTGTCCGTCGTCCAAGGGAAGGAGGTGGATTACACGTCTGCGTAGTTGATCAATATCGTTAAATGTCCACCGGCGTCGAACAGACATTCCATGCCGGATCACAGAGTAACAGAACATGCAACCGAGGCCCGGTCTGGCAATCCTACCGGCAAACAGCAGAAGAGAAATGAACCGGCTGGGAACGGGATTGTGGAATAGTGCCTTGCAAGTGCCATCAAATTCCTGTGGTTTCGAAAAGCGAAAGCCATTGGAGTTCCCATGAAACGTCGGACTTTTCTCAAGGCGGGGTTGGTTGCCGCCATGCTTGAAGGTAGCCAGGTCGGAGGGACCCGTGGCGCCCTTGCCGCATCAGCCTCAGCGCGTCAATTTGAAAGTCCACAGGCGTACGGCGCCATCGGTGACGGCGATAGTCACCCGCTCTCGGAGTTCTTCCCGACGCTACCTGCGGCTCAAGTCGTTTATCCGCACGCACAAGCATTGACCGATGAAGTCGATTGGGCCGCTTTTCAGAAGGCTGCCAACCGGGGCAATACCCGTCTGTGGCTCGACGGCTGGCGCCGTTATAGGTTCAATCGTCAGCTGCTCGTAGAAGGCGGCGGGTTTGTCATCGATGGTGACAAATCGAACGTTTTCCACCCGGATATGGCGTATTTCGCCAACAACACGCGTCCCGGCGAACTTGGCGCGACGGGATGCATTATCCTATGCCAGGGTGAGCGTAGCGGGTCGTTCGCACCGCTGGATGGCATTCGTATCAGTGGCTTTCAGGTTGACGGAGGTGGTCCAGAGGACCGCCGAACCGTCATCGTGGGCGCACGCAACGTGATCAACTTTCACGTGGCTGACTTGGAAATCTACGATTTCGCAGTCGGCACCGGCATCTACGGCGATAAAATCACGGGAAACTCTAAAATCCTGCGGAACACCATTCGCGACTGGTATTCTGACGCCGCATATGGCGGCGATAAGCAGACGTCTCAGTCCACCGGGATTTCAATTGACGACGGAGATGTCAACAATCAACGCTCCTCTGGCATCGAGATTGGCTGGAACCGCATCCTGAATCTCGAAAAAGGCGCGAGGCTACTCGCCACGCTCGGTTGGCAGACAGATGGCGTCAGCATTCTGAATATGGTGAGTGTTGGGCATCATATCCACGACACTTACGGGGAAAACATCGGTGAACTGGTAGACTGCTTTGGTTGTGATAATGAGATATCATACAACCACGGTATCGACGTTGACGCTGTGATAAAAATCATTCACGGCGCCTCTCGCAATCATGTTCATCACAATCGCGGGGAAAATGTTAAGCGCTATCACCTCACCCTGAGGGGCACCTCCAACGGAGGCGACGTGCATGGCAACGTCATCGAGCATAACAACTGCTTCGGCATTCGAGCTGGGCGGGATGCTCGAGCTTGCATCGACATTGGAGATGACGCGACGGGCTATGCGTGCCGGGACAATTTCTTCAAGCGGAATCTTCTTGATCCTGGCGCAGGTGGCCTTGCGTGCGTAAGATCGGAACTTCGGCAGGGCGTGAATTATTCGATCAAGGATCAGTTCGTCGCAGCTGGCACCAGAGGTTATGTCCTCGGCAACATTTCGGCGGTGAAAAAGTTTGTTATCAAAGCGGCTGTTCGCTATTAACGGCCGAAAGCTCAATTCATCCGCGGAGATTTGCAGGAACGGCTTTAGTGAGCCCTGTGATTTCGCAAAGCCCGTTCCAGTGCCAAACCCAGCATCAGAACCGCGAAGGTCCAGCCGAGCATATAATTCATAGACATCAAATGAGTGGGATAAGTGGGAAAGAATGCTATTCGGAACAGAGCGACGAAATGCATGATCGGGTTGTAAGCCAGTATCTCCTTGATCGCCGGCGGCATGTATTCCGGAATGAAAAACACCCCGCTGAAAAATATCTGAGTACGCGCAAAAATCGACCAGCAAAATTTCCATAGTGGAAACAGGTAGGTCAGAAACGAATTGATGAGACCAATACCAAAGGCTAACAGTGTAAGCATTGCTAGAAACTGCACTATTGCAACCGGATTATAGGGTATCGCATAACGTGACAGATCTAAAACAGCGATCAGTGCGAAGAAAGCAAGGAAGGCAAGTGTAAACGATAAAAATTCTACAAAACTGCGCGCGACTGAATAATCGAGCGCCTCAACGAAGGGGATACTTGTAACTGCTTTGGATGCCTCAAGTGCAGATGCTGCTTTAATACTAATAGTCCGAAAGAAGAGAATAGGAAAAATGCCTGTAGCTATAAACAACAGCAGGCTATCACCGATAAGTAGGTTTCGATGAAGATATGTGAAAATGACCCAGTGTCCGACAATAAAAAAAAGCGCTTCTAGCAGATCAAACAGCTGCATGAATGCATGCTTGCTGTTGCGCAGTCGGATTTCGCGAATCGTAAGCGCGCTTACAACTCTCATTTGCCGGGACAAGCCGAGCGCCATAACATTCATCGAAAGATAAGCTCCAACTGACTAAAGTGATCAAGCATGATCACGAATGCTGTAATAGATCAGTGTCAACACCACCCACGCACCGAACGCGGATAGGAATACTAAGAGCGTATCGATAAACGTCCGCGGGTAGGACGCAATTTGGGGCAATCCCGGCTGAACATAAGTGGCGAGGTAGGTCTGGTTGTTGCTGGCCCGCATACGGGCATTCTCATAGTTCGTCAGAGAAGACTCATAGAGTTTTGTTGTGATCTCGACATCCGTCTGTAATTGATCGTATCTCGCGACACGTTGCGCGTCGTCCAATGTGCCGGGCTCCGATGCATCGGCGTCGTTAACCTGCGATTGCAAAATTTCAATCTGTTCTTTTGCGGCGGCAATCTGATTCTTAAGGACGGTGAGCCGAGGCGACGTCGGGTCCATATCGCTCGAAAGCGCCGAATATTGTGCTTCAAGCATAGACAAATCGCCCCGCAGCTTATTGTTCAGAAGCATCTTGCCTTCGGCTTCCTTGCGAACATCAATACTCTTTTGGCCGGAGCGCAGTTCCGTTTCACGCTGGCGAACGTCCTTGAGACGTGCCTCGGCGCGGTCCAGTTCATTTTTGGCGAAAGCCATCTGACTCTGGCGCGCCTTTTCGGAAATGTCGTTGACGAGTTTTTCGCATAGAGCCTGCAGGGCGGAAGATATTCTGAGTGCGTCCTGTGGAGAAAACGCCGTGACCTCGATCGTGTTGATACCGGTCATGATATCGTAGCTCGTCGAAACCCGCTTGCGCCAGTAGTCCACCAGTCGCTCGAGCGAGACGTCTTCAGAAAGACGTGACCACCCATCGACGCCATCCATCGAATAGATCCGGCGTAAACCAACGCTCTTCTCCAGCGCTTCGACGGCATCTCGGCTGAGCGCGTAATCGGCGACAATGTAGCTGTTCGACATCGCCAGCGCCGTATCTGCAGCGACAGAGGAGGAGGACGAAGCGATATAGGCCCCATCCGTTGGCCGAACGGAGAATCGGAACTCAGACATATACTGCGGAGATGCAACAAAGGCGAAATAAAGGGCACCGATGATCGTTGGTACTATGACCATCAGGAAAAAAGATATCGATGCACCAGAAAGGCCGCCCTTTGCTTTGGCAACCATATCCGTAACCCGCGCGGACCGATATATAACAGTCGTCTTGCGGGGAAACGGCTTGGGAACAATCGCGGGCGCCGCCGCCGGCTGCTGGCGAGCAGGTCTTACTTCGTCGAGCCGCAACACCAATGCGCCTGTCTCATCCGAGCGAGCCTGTGATTTTTCGAGCTTCGCCGACCGGTTCGTGTCCTTCAACGTCGTCTCCTGAACTAGGCGCGATCCCCGCGGTAAGGGAGCCTCATAACACAGTTCCACCTTTGGGAAAAGCGCGGCGGATCAAAGGCGCAAACGGCGTTCACCGACCGCGCTTTAAGCTTAGCGAGTTGGCAGCTTTGAGACAGATTAGTCTCCCAAGCGCTAATTGCTCAAATCTGTGAGCGTGTTCGAAACAGACGCAGCCTGGGCAATTGGCGCCGCAGTCGAACTGACAAGTGTTGCAAACTTGCGAACCTCGGCAAGCGACGAGTTTGCTATGTAGATGAGGTCACGATTGCGTAGATTGAAACTCTTCAACAGGAAGAAGCCACTCGGATCGGTGAGATCGACCTGGTAAATGACATTTGCAGTCGGCCCATAGGCGGAGAAATTCTTCTCGGGCATGAGGTGACGCAGCAAGTCCGTCGATTCCGTCCGATAAATGAAGATGCCCTTCGCATTCGCCCGCTCGTCGTTCAGACCGCCGACTTTCGCCAGCGCCTGGTTCAGATAAAGCTGGGATTCGTCGAACTGGATCGATGCATTGGCGACAGACGCGCCAAAAACGGTGAAGCTTCTTGGCTGACGAATCAAGGCAACGACGTCATCCGACTGAACGTAGATGTTTTCGTTCGGATCGGAAATCAGGCGCTCCATTGGAATGGTCTCTGTGCGGCGGCCTCGCGTGATCTGGGCAGAAAGCTGATGTGATTCGATGCGAGGGCCACCGGCCATGGCAATAACGTCGAGCAGTTTTTCACCACGGGGGGAAAGCGGAATTCGCCCGCTGCTTGCCACTTCGCCGGTCACCGTGACCGTGTTGGACACGTTCTTGACGACACTGACAAGAACCTGAGGCTGAACCGCCATCCGCACGAGCGCCTGTTCGATCGATTCCTTGACCTGTTCCGGCGTCCGGTTTGCAGCCTTTATGACCCCAGCATAGGGAACGGAGATCGTGCCGGCTTCCGAAACCGGCTGCTCGGGTATCTGCGTTCCGCCGCCGCGGCTCGAACTTGAAAACAAACCGTCTGGCGACGCTTCCCAGATGGAAATAATGACTGTGTCGCCGACCCCGATTAGCGCGGAGCTGCGTTTTTTGGTATTTCCAAATGATGCAGCAAGCTGCCGGTCAAAGCCTTGAGCCAGAGTAGAGACGACATTGGGGGTCACGTTGATGAGCGTGTAGGGCGCATATTGGTCTTTTGCTTCCGCCTGGATCTTGTTGGCGCTGGGGCCTGAGCTCGGCATCGTACACGACGACATGGCAACACAAACCGCAGCCAATGAAAGTTTGGCGAATTTATCCAAAAACTGCATATGAACCCTGTATCGCCGGACTTGCAGGCAAGTCCATTTCATCATCAAAATTCCGGTGCCGCATTGGATACAACAACACCACCGCGTAAACAATGACATCAGCGCCGCAGCTCAAGAAAACAACCGTTTTGAGCAAAAAGCGATGCGAGACCGTATGTCATTGTGATCAATAGCGGTTTCCTTGCAACACCTCTGGTGAACACCGCCATACCTTGTCCTTGAACTGAACCGCGCGAGGCAGAGGAAACGCGTTGAAGAGAGCTTCTCCCGTGTAGCTCAGCGGCTGCCAATGATTGTCGATGAACGCCATTGCCTTTTCCCAATCCGTTTCCTGATGAAGCGGGTGAAGATAACTCAAGACCGAATCTCGCTCGGCGCCACCGTAGAAATCGATCATGCGATGATCGATCGACCGCGATCCGTCGATGGGCAAAAAACCGGACGCGCCATGATTGGTTGAAAACCACGCGCAGGGGATGTTGTACGTCTCAGCAATGACCAAACCGTGAAGACTGGTAGAAAGAATGCGCCGGCAGGAGACAATTTCCTCAACCTTGTCGCGCATTCCAGCGATATCAGAGCCGGTGTATGTGTTGATTATCTTGATGTTTTTGGAGAATTCCGGTGGGATCCTGTAGCGTTGGAGGTTCTTTCGCACGGATGCACGTGCCGTAGCTTCGTCGAGTTCGGAAATATGGACGATCACGCCCAGTTCGAATTCTTTCTTGAGGCCAACAAACGGAAACACGCGTGGCAGAAACCAGACCGGATCGCCAAAAATGTCGGGAACTTCCACGCCGAGCTTCCGCAATCCAGCCGCCGTTTGTTTCCCACGGACAGCATGGACAACGAGTTGCGTGTTGTCAGGGACCCTGTACTCGCCGATGGCGCCCGTCGGTCCTCGCTTCAAATCGAAGCCAGTGCCCCAGACGTGGACCTTGGCCCCATACTGGGCATGGCCGATGGTGCCGACCGCCGTCATTCTCTCGCTGTCGTGATTGAAGGCGGCCGGCTCGATCTTCAATCCCGAAATGGCGGATACCATCACTGCACTGAGCGCATCGCCGAGGTTTGCATCGGGATGCTGCCCGGTGGTCCAGACCCAGGAGAGGCGGATGCGCTCGCTCTTCGTCTCGTTGTCCTTCGAAAGCACGCCGTCCGCGGGCGACGTGATCTTGCGGCGAAAGAGCCGTCTTGCAGCACCCAGACCCATCGAAACCACCATCCTTTATCGTGCCCGCCGCAAAATGCGTGACAGCAGCCCGTTCTTGGCACGCACGACCAGCCCCGTTTCTCGTTTCGTCGGAACGGAACGGATTAATGGATGATCGAATGCGCTGCCGGTCATACCTTTTTCCAGCATCGACAAAGGCAGCGGAAACGATTCGATGAGCGGATCTTCGGAGAGATATTTCGGCTCCCAAACGGCGTCGATGGTGCGGATCAGAGCGTCCCAATTCGTTTCTTCGGTGCGCGGCTGGTACCAGACGTCGAGATGATCCTGGCCCAAACCACGATAGAGATCGACAAATCGCAGATCTAGCCCGTCCTCACTCATCAGATCGATGCGCCCGAGTCCGGATGTTTTAGCTCTCGGAGAGAAATAGAGACAGGGAATGCCGTAGGATTCCGCAAACACCATACCATGCAGGCTGGTGGAGATAATACGTTTGCAAGCCAGGATCTCGTTCAGACGCTCTCTTAGAGCGGCGATCGAAACCGGGGTTACCGTATTGATTAACTTGATCGCCTGGCGATCCTCGGCCGCAATATCGTGACGCCTCGAATCGGCTCTTGGGTGCGCATCATGTTCACGGTCCGCAAGCTCCGACAAATGAAGAATAACGCCCAATTCATAGGTCTTCTTTTTAGGCGCTTCGTGAAAGCGCGGCAGAAGCCACAAGGGATCACCGTAGACGGCCGGACCGATCGCATCGGGCGCCAGGATCCGCCGGCTGAACGGCCCGCGGGTGGCGTACACCCGGATGCTGGTATCTGCAGGCCGCACGTAAGGGACTTTCGGCTCATTGGTTTGATTCGGGTTGGCGTTGGGCGATGTTCCGGTTCCCCAAAACGATACGTTTCCGCCAGCAAACATATGACCGATGGTGCCGACCGCCGCGAGCCGCACCGTCTCAGACTTAGACGCGGTATGATTGACGGGCAATCCAGACATCATTGATACGATGACAGGAGACAACGCGTCGCCCAGATTGAGATAATCCTGATCACTGTTGGTCGTAACCCATGAAAGGGGTATCGACTTTTTGGAGCGAACGATTTCAAGGAGTTCTTGCGACAATTTTCACCATTTTCGGCTTTTCCGGATAGAACTGGGACGTTGATATTCCCACAGAATGCACCGCCGTTTCAGTTGCGGCGGCGTATACCATATCGATTTAATATGCGAAAGTGGCGCTTGTGGGAGCAAAAAAGCTGAACACGGCATCGTCGTTCAATTCTCACAAACGGCATTTTTTCTGGACTTGTAGGCATAGATGTATCGTCTTTCAATGAGGTCGCTTTCGATCGAAACACCTCGCGTGCTTTTCGACATTTCACGTCTTGTCCGCAGCTACGAGTTGCCCTTTGGCACCGGTGTGGACCGAATCGACCTTGCGATCGGCATGGACCTGTTGAAACGATTTGGCTCTAAGTGTCATTTCGTGCATGCAGGCCGACATGGCGTTTGCATCCTGCCGCAGGACCTTGGAAAGACCGTGCTCACACACCTAGAGCATCTGTGGAACGACGATCCTTCTTCATTGGAGAAAGCGAGTGCGCTGACCAAACTTCGGCTCAAGTACGAGCCACGTGTCCGCAGCCATTTCCCAGCCCCAAGCGACAGAATCGTGTCGCCGCAAACGACCTATGTCGTGGCTTCTCATTCGGGCGTGGGAAAGATCAGGGGAGGGATGAGCAGTCTCGATCCGGATCGGAAAATGCAGCGTCTGGTTTACATCCATGATCTGATTCCCCTCGAGTATCCGGAATATCAACGGCCGGAGACCAAGCAGCAGTTTTCAAGCTTTTTGAAAGAGCTGACGGATGCGCCTGTGATCGCCGTCAGCAATTCGAACGATACCGATCGGCGCGTTAAAAAATATGCTGCAGAGAATGCCTGGCAGCTGGCAGCAACCGACATCATCGTGCCAACGCTTGATTTCAGACGGATGCCGGCGACGCCTCTAACGCCGTCCGTCAGCGCATTTGTAGAAAACAGCAGTCCCTATTTTGTCATCCTCGGGACGATCGAACCTCGAAAAAACCATCTTTTGCTGCTGCAGATTTGGCGTGAATTGTCTCAGCGTAGAAATCCACCGCGACTCTGCATTATTGGGAAGCGAGGCTGGGAAAATGAAAATGTGGTAGACATGTTGGAACGTTGCCCGGCGATAACGGATACGGTATTCGAATTCACCGATCTTTCCGATTTTGAAGTTCAGACAATGCTGCAACACGCTACGGCGCTTCTGTTCCCCTCCTTTGCGGAGGGACTCGGGATTCCCATATTGGAGGCTGCGGCGCTTGGCGTTCCATGCGTCGCCTCGGATATTCCGGTGTTTCGTGAGATTGCACCGACCGGCACGACGTTTTTGAATCCACTGGATGGAGTGGGCTGGCTCGCCGAGATCGTCTCGCGGGCGGGCGATGTGCACAATAACTAGATGAAAGACCAATCTTGAGCATCAGCTTCACCAATGTTCACAAGACCCTGCGCCAGAAGACGTCGCGGACCAAGGTCCTTGAGGGCGCTGACGCGGAATTTATCGGCGACCGGCTCACCGGCGTTCTGGCACCGCCTGGCAGCGGGAAGACGACGCTTGCCAATTTGACGACGGGAAAATTGCGCGCCGATATAGGCCGCGTACGACGCTCGTCGCTGGTTTCCTTTCCCGTGGCCTCCGGGGGGGTTTTTAACAGCGCCTTGACGGGCCGCGAAAATCTCGCGTTCCTGTGTCGTGTGTTCGGCTTCGACCCAGTTCCCATCATCCGCTTCGTCGTGGATTTCACGGAAATTGGGAAGGCAATCGACAAGCCGTTCAGGACCTTGAACCGCGACGAGCGCACGAAGCTCCTGTTTACGTCCTGCTACGCCATTCCGTTCGAGACCTACATCGTCGATGAAAGTCTGATCGGTGGACGTGGCGCCTTCCGGGCACGGTGCGAGGAACTCGTCACAGAAAGAATGCAGTCCGCAGGCTTCCTGATCCTGACCTCTTCTCCCAACCTGATCAGAAAATACTGCAACGACGTCTTCATCGTCGACAAATTTAAAATATCGGAAGTGGACTCGGTAGACGAAGCCGAAGCACTTCTGGGCGCCGACCGCCTGCGCGCCGGAAATGGCGAACTTGAGCTTGTCGGGGATGTCGATGAAAGCCAGAACCTAGAATAGAGGTCACTTCTTCAATCGCCAAGCGAAAGAACGTACTTCGTCTCTGTCTTTCGAGTGTGGCCGGCCCCCAATAGCCTCCTGTCGACTTGAAGGCGCTTGCGGCTCCTTGTAGATGAAGGCAATAACCATCCGGGCATTTCGGTTGTCGCCAAGCCGACGCTTCCCGCACGGATCAAATTGATAACGGGATCAAATTGAATTAACTCAATGCGGAACAGGTTGTCGGGCCACATGTGCTCATGGGTATTGTCGAGGCCGGCGTATTCTTAAATGGATCTAGACCAAGCGACATTGTCAAAAATTATTGATCAGGCAGATCGCCTCCGGGACCAGGGACAATGGTTGGAGGCGGCCGCCTTGTACGGAAGCCTTCTCGAAAAGACGCTCTCTTCCGGCCACGTGTGGACGCAATATGCCCACGTCTTAAAAGAAGGCGAACTGTTCGAAGAGGCCGTTAGCGCCTATCTGTCGGCCGTGCATTGCGATGGAACCGACCCCGATCCGCGGCTTCATCTTGCGCATCTTCTCAAGCGTCTTGGTCGAAGTGCGGACGCGCTTCAGGCTTTTCGGGCGTTAAGTGCGTTACCGGATGCACCGCATGTCGAACAGGAAATAGCTGGCCTTGGCATTCAGCTGATGCAGACGGAACAGAAGGCGACGCCAGATCTTATTGCCTCCAATGAACGCCAGCCCGGCCTCGATGTCTGCCTTTCTGGCTTTGAACGTTTGCAGAGGCTTGAAGAGGAACGTGCGGCGAATATCGCTCAGAAAAACAGCCGCTACGAGACGCAGGATAAAAAGCGCAAAGTACCGCTTGTTGGGGCATCGGTAGAGTTGCGCCGTCTGATGAAGCCACGCTTCATACGAGCGCGCCTCGATCCGAAAGCGAATCTCGTGATTCGTGATGATCTCTATGTGGCGACAACTGGAAATCCGCAATTTGCGGTACGCGTCGACGGCTATTCCCTGCAGCCTGGATGGTTCGAAGTCGAGGTTGATCTTCTCGGACACTCTTCCATGTCTTTCGATCCCATTCTCTATATCGAGAACAGGCTTGAATGGGCCACGTTTTCGACGTTCCGGCTGAGACCAATGGGCGAAGGCAAGTTTCATGCGACCGGCCTTGTCGAAGGCCCCGTCCTTCGTCTTCGGCTGGACCCCGCTCGCCGCGAGGGTTCTTTCACCGTCCGGGCTTTCAAACTGCGGCAAATCAGCTTGGCAAAAGGCCTTTGCCAAGGGTATCGCCAAAACTCGGACGCTGTGCGAAAGGCACTCCGTGCGGCTGTAACGCACAAGCGTCGAAAACGCTTTGTGAGGAATATCGCTGACATCCTGACATATGCCGGTCCTGATCGTTATCACGCGTGGATCGCTTTGCACGATACGCCAACCAGCGAACAAGCTGCCCTACAAAGACGAGCTGTTGTTGGTTGGCCGACGCAGCCTCTAATTTCGCTAATCATCAATACAGATGACCTTCTCCTGCCCGAGCTGGAGGCTACTCTTCGATCACTGAAGGACCAAAGTTACCACAATTGGCAGATGTATCTTTCGGTATCTTCCCCTGTTCCGAAAGAAAAGTGTCAGCACCTGATCAGCGGAGCTGAAACTGATCCGCGGATGGTTGTGCATTGGAAGGATGCCCAGCCGACGATGAAAAGCGTGCTGAGCAAATGCGACGGCCGATTCATCGTTTTCGTCACAGCGGGGGACGTTCTGGCACCCTCGGCGCTTTATGAAATCGCTGAACGTTCCATAACGAAACCCGAGGCTCGTCTGATCTTCAGCGACGAGGATTCGATTGAAGCAGGCGCGCGGCACTCACCGCTGTTCAAGCCGGATTGGGATCCGGACTACTTCTTTGCGTCCAATTATCTCGGTCGGTTCGTGGTGTTTGAGGCCGCTCTCATCGAAACATGCTGCCTTCCGTTGCTCCCGCTGCCGGAGCTGGATGTCCACGATCTCATCTTGCGCGCGACCGAGATACTTTTGCCCAATGAGATTACACACATACCGCATGTCCTTTACCATCGAAATTCGCCGGCACACGCAAGCGGCCAAAATGTTCTGCCCTATCCGATGATGGCTCGCCGCCTTCAAGCGCTTAGCGCCAGCCTGATACGACAAGGCAAACAAGTGACCGTGGTGGAAGAGAAAGGCGGTCTCGCCAGATTGATCTGGCCGCTGCCAACCCCGGCGCCGCTGGTCACGCTCATTATCCCGACGCGCGACCACCTTCATCTTCTCCAGGCATGCATAGAGTCTCTTCTGAGTAAGACGGCTTATCCCGCCTTCGAAATCATCGTTGTCGACAATGGCAGCGTTGAGCCTGAAACACTCCGTTATTTCGATGTGTTGCGGGCGATGGACAACGTTCGTGTTCTCAGTGCGCCAGGCCCTTTCAATTTTTCTTGGTTGAACAATCTTGCCGTCGAGCAGGCTCAGGGAAGCGTCATTGGCCTGGTGAACAACGATATCCTGGCAATCAACAGCGAATGGCTTGAGGAAATGGTATCGCACGCAATACGGCCGGACATTGGGGCGGTGGGAGCCAAACTGTTGTACCGGACAGGACAGGTACAACATGCAGGTGTCGTCTGCGGCATCGGTCTGGTGGCGGCACATCCCCATAAATATCGCTCTGGCGATGACCCTGGCTATATGGGGCGCCTGGCGGTGACCCAATCGTTTTCGGCGGTCACTGCCGCATGCCTTGTCGTCGAGAAATCCAAATACAAAGAGGTCGGCGGCCTTGATTCCGAAAATCTGACAGTTGCTTTCAACGATGTCGATTTCTGTCTGAAACTGGGCAAGGCCGGATATCGCAACATCTACACGCCGCACGCCTCGCTTGTTCATCTCGAAAGTGTAACGCGCGGCCTTGACACCTCGCCAGAAAAAAACCGGCGCTACAGGACAGAGGCTGATTTCATGCTGAGAAAATGGGGTGATCGAATTCATAAGGATCCATTTTACAATGTCAACCTGACGCACGATCGCGAGGATTTCTCAATCCGGGATTAAGTCCGGCTCAGGAGTTGAATTCGCAAGAGTGGAAGGAATTCTGCCCCCAGATCGCCAAAAAGGTGTTCTCGTTACCGACAGGAAGCGTAAAGCGATGTAGACATAGATAGAGCCACGACTCGAATAAACTTGTGCCTTACGCTCAATTTTTCCTTGACAGGCATCACACATTATCGGCACGGATGCGCCCGCAATGCACGCAGTGTTTGCAATGCAGCACGTTGCTTGCAATGCAATAACAGAGACGTTTAAATCCGCTTCGATCCTGGAAGAATCACTTGACCGTCCGCGACCGACAGCACTTGCAGTTTGACGAAAGATCAGGTCACAGACAGAACAAAGGAACAGATTTCCATGAGTGATCATCTAAAAATTTATGTGGGATATGACAGCCGCGAAGACATTGCATGGCAGGTCTGCCGCCATTCCGTCCTGCGCCACAGCGGTTCGGACATTGAGATCTACCCGCTTAAGTTGACAACACTGCGTGAGTTGGGGCTTTATACGCGCGGCGCCGATAATGCGACGACGGAATTCTCCATCACAAGATTCCTGACGCCCTATCTGGGAGCGCATGATGGCTGGACGATCTTCGTCGATTGCGATTTCTTGTTCACCCGAGACGTGCGCGATGTCCTCAAGCACGCTAGCCGTGACAAGGCCGCTTACGTGGTTCAACACGATTACACGCCGGCCAATACCGTCAAGATGGATGGCAAACAACAGAGCGTCTATCCGCGCAAGAACTGGTCGTCGTTCATTCTGTTCAACAACGCCCATCCCGAGGTGAAGGCCCTGACGCCGGAGATAGTAAACACTGCTGCGCCGGCCTTCCTGCATCGCTTCCAGTGGCTTTCGGATGACAATCTGATTGGTGCTCTTCCTCTTGAATGGAACTTCCTCGAAGGCGAGTACCCTCGTCGCGACGAGGTGCCTGCCGCAATCCATTATACCAATGGCGGTCCCTGGTTCGAGAATTGGAAGAACGTCGACTATGCGGATCTTTGGACGGCGGAGCGCGATAAGTACTCGGCTTCCGCAAACCAGTAAGCGCAGGGGGTCGTTGTAAATGCAAACCGTTCTCGTTACCGGCGGCGCTGGATTTATCGGATCGCATCTCGTTCCGTTGCTTGCCGAAAGAGGCATCAGCGTCCGTGTGCTGGACACGCTGGCACCGCAAATCCACGGAATGTTGCCTGGTCGTACGCTCGATTGGCTGGCGAACACACCGGGAGTGGAGTTCGTTCGGGGCTCGGTTGCGAGCGAGGCCGACCTGAAAGCAAGCCTCGACGGAATCACCGCCGTCGTACATCTTGCCGCGGAGACGGGGACGGGGCAGTCGATGTATGAAATCGACCGCTATTGCCGGGAAAACGTGCAAGGCACGGCGCTTCTCATGCATCTTCTCGCTAACGGCGCCGCACCCAGCGTGCAGCGTGTCGTGCTTGCCTCTTCTCGCTCCGTCTATGGCGAGGGAGCCTATACCTACGACGAAGCGGCCGATTCTATACGCATTACGCCCTCTTTCAGGACGGCGGAGGCGCTACGAGCTGGCCAGTGGGAGCCAGTATGCCCAAAAACGGGTACCGCACTGAAGGTGGTCCCAACGCGTGAGGACGATCGTACCGCGCCTGCCTCGATTTATGCGGCCACCAAGCTCATGCAGGAAGATCTTGTTAGAATTACTTGCGAAAGTGCCGGAATAGGCCACGCCATTCTCCGGCTGCAAAATGTCTATGGAGAGGGGCAATCGCTGAACAATCCCTATACGGGGATCCTTTCAATTTTCTCAACCCGCATTCGCCGCGGATTGGAACTGCCGATTTTCGAAGATGGCATGGAAAGCCGCGACTTTGTTCATGTCTCGGATGTCGCGGGCGCCTTCGTCGCCGCTGTGGAAGCGGAAACGTCTGCGAACTGTGTTATCAACGTTGGTTCTGGTGTGGCCACGCCGGTTGTCGAAATTGCCCGAGCTCTTTGCAAGGCGTTCGACGCCCATGAAAATGTTCGGGTCACGGGTCAGTTCCGGCTTGGAGACATACGGCACAATGTGGCTGACATAAGCCGACTGCGTGAACGGCTCGGTCAGGTCCCGGCAGTCAGCCTTTCCGAAGGTTTGAGACGTTTTGCAACTTGGGTGAGTAAACAGCCATTGCCGGAAGACCAGCTTGGACGGGCGAATGAGGAACTGGCGAGGCGAAAGATGATGGGTTAAGTCCACAGCTGCCTGATGTGTCGCATGTGGTCTATTGCTTCAGCGGCAGGCAAGGACAAAAATCGGAATTGTTTGCATTTTTGAAAGCCCCGGTTGTCGGTTTATGATTATGTAATTGGTTTTAAGGGCAATTTCGGAAACAGAAGCGGACTGCCAGAACCGGAAAAAAGACGTAATTGGTCCTGTTCGTGGATCCCCAATAATGATCATGTATCTTGCGCACCCTCGTGAAGTTGCGCCCCGGAGACTGCATGGTTGAACCCGTTCGTCTGGAAGGTTCGAAAACGTGACTAAAAACGGTTCAAAGCGGCATCTTGCCAAGCAAATACGTTACTGGTTTTTCGATAGAAAAAAATCTGGCGGGCTCGGCACGTTCCACGTTTCCCAAGGGGACGCGCACAATGCGCGCAAGGAGTGGCCACAAGCAATCGAGCACTACAAGAAAGCGCTCGCGATCTTGCCAAACCTGACGCCCATCTGGATTCAACTTGGACATGGCTTTCGCGAGACCAATCAGCTCGAACATGCAGAACAATCCTATCTGCGCGCTCTCGACATCGAACCGGGCAATGCGGACGCCAAATTTTTCCTTGATGTCACGCACGCGGAACTGAAGAAGCGGGGGACAAGCACGGAGGAAAAGAACCCGGCGTTGAGCATGCCAGGCGAAGCTCCCTGGGAGGCGGCCGAACCGCCCGAGTTCCGTTTCCATCCGCGCGACGTTCTGTCCTCCTGGGTTCGCCTCAAGGATTGCTCCGAGCAGGACGACATGTCGGTATTGCGCCTGTCTGGTCAGGCTATCGGTATGGTTCCTCGCAAGGCAACACCGCAGACCGAAGGTCTTGTCCGGGCCGTGCGGGCTTTCCAGGCAATCAGCCGTCCTGGAGTTGCCGACGATGTTGTCTTAATAGGCGCGGACGGGGACACGGTTTCCCAGATAACTGGTTCCGGCTCGCTTTGGCAGCCGCAACCTGACAAGCCGCTTATTTTTGGCACCTGGGCAGGGATCGGGCTGGCTGACCTCTGGTTTGTCAACAGCCGGGCTCTACGGCTGCGTTTCAAGCCGGATAACGAGTTCCAAGGTCCGTCTGTCATACTGCGCTGCTTTCAATACGATCCTGACGATCTGCAGCGATTGCGGCTCCTGTCGGAGCAACCAATTTCTACCGATATTCCGACATTCGTGGATGTGACAACGGCCAATCCATATTTTCCTCTGGGGTTTGCCGTCTGCACGGCAGACGCGCAGATTATTGCGTTCGCGCTCCTGCCGTTTCCGTCTCTTTGCCGGGGCGGGTTGCATTTCGGCGAACTGTTGAATTCAGGGGGTAGTAAGCCCTACCTTGAGGCACTTGAGGATGTCAGTGGTAGCCTGCTGCAAGCTGCCTTGAAGCGCGAGGGCCGTGCGAAGACGGGGCGTATCGAGGTCGATCTCGATGCTGCGACGGGGACGGAACGCATTTTCGAGAAGTCGCTGCGGCTTTGGCTAACTGAGGTGCTTGGCTTGTCGATCGGCATCGGCCATGTGCCTCAGGACATGGACGGCGAGGTGCTGGCCTATCTCGCTTCAGCACTTACCACTCGCGACCATAGCACCCCATCGGTCCACGTGGATTACAACGTGCTGTTGCGATTATCCGCGGATTGTGTGCCGTCCTTGCACAGCCTCGTAGCTGATTGGAATGGTGGTTCAGGGTGGCACCCCGCCCCCTTCGTCATGGCATCTGTTGTAGACGGCGTGCCGAAGTACGTATTGTCTCCGCCTTCAACCGCTGCAAGTCAGGACAGGCAGCCCCGGGGTATCCGGACGTTCCCGGTCTTTGAAGTACACGCTGCGCTGGATATCCCGCCCCACGGAGCCGGCGAGCCGGAGCCTCCGATCGCTGCCATTCGCTTATGCCGTCTTGTAAACCCGGATGAGGCGCAGTTACTCGCTCCGTATCCCCTTGGCACCAAGACGGCCGGAGAGAATGGCGCTTCGGAGCGCATTGCAACACCAAGCATCTCCGTAGTGCATCATTTTGCCGGTGACGAAAAAGTCCTGGCGGCAATCCTGGAGGCTTTAAGCCTGCAGCAGGGCGGCGATTCCCTTCAGGTCCTGGTAGCCGGCAGCGAGTGCTATGCCGATCGCGTCCGGTTACTTCTTCAACGCTTCTTTCCTTCGCGCGGTCATTTTATCGACTGCCCCGAGGAGGAAAATGAGGGAGCACGCCTCAACCGGGCTGCAGCACAAGTTGAAGCAGAGCTTATTCTCGTGCTCGGCGACGCAGTGCTGCTGCATGATCCATCTACCATCCCGGCTCTGGCGTCTCTTATGAAAGCTCCGGGAATTGCTTCGGCGACTTGCATTCTGATTGGCCCCCAAATTGTCAACAAAACGACGAAGTTGACCCTGGTGTCTTCGGGCTATTTCCCGTTTGTCGCGCCTGCCGGGGCGGCGGCTGAGGTGTCGTACGAGAACGGCGAAATCCTGTTGAACCTGCCGCATGCGGTCTGGCCGGCAGCTGTCAATTCCAGCAGGCTTTTCATGGTCGGCAAGGAAGAATGGCGGCGTATAGGAGGATTTACGGATCATCGCCTGGCGCTGGAGGAACTTGGTACACCCTTCTGGGCCAAGTCGATCGCCGAAGGACGCTCCCATGTGGTCACAACAGCGGTTTCTGCGAGCCTGCTTCCTCTGACTGAAGAAGTCGTGTCCCGTTATCGCGCGGCCCCGAAATTCCTTCCCGCCATCGATGAGGCCAGCCGACTTTCGCTCAAGATAAAGAGGCTTGTGGCATGAAAATCTGCGTTGTCGTTCCGAGCGAGAAATATCTGGATCAAGCGGGGCCCAGAATTCGTTACATGCGGATTACCGCCTCTCTTGCTGAGGCCGGCCACAGCTTGACGTTGCTGCCTATAGAGAATTTCAAGACGATCGACCATGACGTCTATCTTTTGAGCAAATGTTTCGATGCAAACGCACTGGTTGTCGCGCGAAAGGTTGCGGCAAGTGGCAAGGTCGTCGGCGTCGACCTCTTCGACGACTACTTTAGTGACTTGCAGGACAGTCGTTTTCAGCGGCTGCGCGGCTGGCTGATCGGGTGCCTCGCATGTGCTGATTTCGTCCTTTGTTCAACGCCTGTCATGCGGCGCGTGGCCGAGCAATATGCCCCAAGTCTTCCGGTCTACATAATGAACGATCCATTTGATCGTTATGACACCAGAACTCTGCGCCAGAATTTGGCAAAGAAACACGCCACTTTATGGGCAAATGGTGTCCTGAACGTTGCTTGGTACGGTATGGGTGATAATCCGTATTTTCCTGTGGGTCTCGCGGATCTCGCCGCATTCTCCGGCGAATTGGCCGATATGCAGGGAAGGGGATTTGATGTCCGTCTCGACATCCTCACCAATAGCCGGGCCATGACGGGGGATGCTCTGGCGGCATTGAGCGTTATACCAGTGCCCTATGAGATACACGAATGGAACGAAGCGGAGGAGCAGAAGCTGCTCGCTCGGACACAAGTGGTCTTCCTGCCTGTCTCGGCACAGAATTTCAGTGTCGCAAAATCATTGAACCGGGCTGTGACGGCCCTTTGCTCCGGCAACCAGGTTCTTTCGGCCGGTTTTCCGCTCTATAAGCCCTTCTCCGACTTCATTTATCGCGATGCCTCGTCGATCGTGAATGATCTGAAGGCGGGTCGGCCCCGGTTGCGAACGGAAACGCTTAAGTCTTTAGACCTCGTCTTGCGGGCTCACGCCGATCCGGCAGTGGAGGCGCGGGGGCTGACATCCTTCCTGGAAACAATCATTAGCGGAAAGACAGTTCAAAGCGTACTTTCGCAGCCGTGGGGTGCCTTGATTCATGGTGTCGAAAGCTCCGCCTCCGCACATAAATTTGCAAAGCGCATGCAGGCTCTTTCCATCGCCAGCCCTTTGACAAGCCTGGAACTCAACTTCGACCTGCGCTTTGACTGGAACGAGCAGCGTACTGGCCTCGATCTTCTGGTTTCGGAGGCAGCGTGCGACCTGCTGGCCCCGCGAGCTGCCGCCAAGGCGGTGCCATACGGCAAGATCATCGATTTCGAGTTTCGAAAAATCGGGCAGGACGATGTGCCCTCACTTGCATGCGAGGGCAGAGAGCTGGCCGATTGCGGATCGCCAGCAGGAAAGCTGGCAGCTTATTCATCCGTCATGTCTGCAATTCTTCACGTCATGGAAGAGTTGTTTCCGGGAATTCCTTGTATCGTTTCCGAAAGCTGGCGCCTTCCTTGGCCGGTTTCGTCTCAGAACGCACGAACACCTCAGGGAGCCAATTGATGTCAAACCCTTGCGTCATCCTGCTCGTCAACTTGCTTCAGGATGTCAATATTTTGCGACCTCTCGCCTATATTGCTGGGCGGGATCTCGGCCTTGAGACACGATTTCTTCTTACGCGCGATTTTGTGAAGCGAGACAGAGGTGGACGTTGGCAGTTAGAAATCGCCGGAATCGGACAGGCGATCGGCGCGTCGATAACCGTTGCGGAGAATGAAGGCCATGCCTTGCAGATATTGCAGGGCCTCGCCGGCGTGATCGTGGCCGCCAGCGAATCCAATCTTTCCGGCCACCGCATCGTCCATGACATCTTCCGCCTGAAACCGCCTTCGTTTGTGGCAATCACCCTGCAGCATGGGTTCGAATGCGTTGGCTTCCTGCAGAGCCGCGATCACGATCTCGCCCATGGACGTGAAATCACATTTGCGGCGGATATTGTTTGCGGTTGGTGCGAACCCGAGCGCCTGACGGCACTTGCCCCCTCGCAGCGCAACAAGCTTTGTGTGACGGGACCGACGGCCGTGCTGCAACAGCCTCCTCGGCAGGAACGCAAGCCCAGAGGCATAGTCTGCGAGAACCTGCATTCAGTCAGGCTCAACATCGCCGGCAATTTCAAGGCCGATTTCGTAGACCTATTCGGACAGTTTTGCGATGCCCTGGAAGAAGACGACAAACGTGTGGTTCTGCGTCCGCACCCAGGCGGTCAGTATGTGGTCAAAAACGACGTTTCCCTGCCGCAGAACGTGATCCTCAACAACAATCCGATCTACAAGGTGAATTTGTCCCGCTATGCCTATGGCATATCGGCCCCGTCGTCCGTCCTGATCGATATGGTGTTGGCCGGTATTCCGACCGCCGTCTGGCGTGAGGGCACCGGCACTATGGATGCGGACAACTATCACGGCCTGACAACCGTCAGCGACCTTTCGGACTGGCTTGAATTTGAAAGCGAGGCTTCGGCGCATCCCGAGCGCTTCATTGAACGGCAGGCCGGATTTCTGGAACAGCAGAGGATGCTGACGAACCGCGCCGAGGTGTATAGGCGTTTTGCCGAGCTTCTCTGGTCGGCCGCCCGTCGTGCCGCCCCCGCTCTTCGCCGTCCGCCGGCACCGGCTGCCGGCGAGCGTCGTATCCTCTTTGTTGCCAATGGCTACATTCCGACGCTGCAACTCAGTTTCGTGAAGCCGCTGGCGCCCTTGGTCGAGGCAGGAAAGATAGAGACCGAGATTCTTACTGAGGAGCAGATTAAAGATAATTTCGGGCCGAACCTGCGCGACGATGATGTTCAGCCCTGGTTAGACGAGCGGCTGAAGGCCTTCAAACCGACGATTATCGTGTTTTGTCGCTACAGCGGGCCATATGCAGACTATCTTATAGGCCGGGCGCGCGAAAATGGCATTCCCGTCATCTTTCATATCGACGATGACCTTCTGAATATCCCCGTCGAACTTGGTGAGGCCAAGCATGCTTTCCACAATCACCCGGCAAGGCTGAAGACGGTTCGCCACTTGCTTGAGGCGTCGGATCTGGTTTATTGCTCGACCGCGTCGTTGAAAGCCCGTTTGGAATCTCTTGGCGCAACGGCACCTCTGACGGCAGGCGGGGTCTATGCGTCAGGGAAGGTTTTTGTAGAGGCGAGCGCAAAGCCCGTGACCAAGATCGGTTACATGGGTTTCGATCATGCCCATGACCTGGAAACGGTCTTGCCCGCCCTCGTTCGTTTTCTGCGCAAGCATCCACACATAAAGTTTGAATTGTTCGGCTCAATTCCAAAACCTGCCGTCCTGGACGAGTTTGGCAACCGCATCGCCGTTGTTCAACCTGTGCGAAACTATGAAGAATTCCTTATTCACTTTTCGAAACTGAACTGGGACATCGGAATTTGCCCTCTGGCGAGGACGCCTTTCAATATCGTCAAGGCGAACACGAAGTGGGTGGAATATACATCAATGGGGATCGCAACGATCGCGACGTACCACACGGTGTACGACGATTGTTGCGCCGATGGCTGCGGGATCCTCGCTGACACCGAAGAGGAATGGCTGGAAGCCATGGAGCGTCTGATGAACGATCCAATCTTACGCCATGAACAGGTGAGAAAGGCCCAGGCAAAGCTGAAAGAGAAATATTCCATTGACCGCCTTCGCGAGCAGGTTCTGGCGTTCATTGCCGAGGCTGAAAAAGCAGCAATCGATGCTTTTCGAGAAGATCAAAAGAATGTGCTCGATTCCGCCGGGGATGATCGCCCCGAGGCCGCGCTTTTGAAGTTTTCGGAACGCTGGACGACCGTCAGGCCACGCCATTCGATTTTGCCGCCTCCGCCCCCTGTAAAGGAACGCCGGATCCTCTTTGTTGCCAACGATTATATACCAACCTTGCAACTCAGCTTTGTAAAGCCGTTGGCGCCATTGGTCGCAGACAGTCAAATCACGACCGATTTCATCATCGAAAAGCAAATGAAGGACGAGTTTGGCAAAAGCTTGCGCAGCTCAGACGTACGGCCATGGCTAGATGCACGGCTGAAGTCCATCAAGCCGACGTTGATCGTGCTATGCCGGTACAGCGGTAGCTATGCCGAATACTTGACCGAATGGGCTCGAAAAAGGGGCGTTCCCGTCATTTACCATATAGACGACGATCTTCTGAATATCCCGATCGATTTAGGAGAGGCCAAGCACGCTTATCACAATCATCCGCAGCGGCTTGCAGCCGTACGGCATTTGCTTGATACGTCGGATCTCGTCTATTGCTCCAATCCAAATCTACAAAAGAGGCTGGAGGAACTGGAGGCACGGTCGATCCTGAAAGCCGGCAAGATATACGCATCCGGTAGCATCATCGTGCCCGCTAAGAACAAGCCAGTTGTAAAAATGGGTTACATGGCTTCCGCAGACCATGCCCACAATCTTGAAATGATCAAGCCGGCGATCGTCGAGTTCCTCCGGCGCAATCCCAGTGTAAATTTCGAACTGTTCGGTTCTATACCCAAGTTGAGTGAGTTTGAAGAGTTCGGAGATCGGGTGACGAAATGCCCGCCCATTAGCAACTACGACGAATTCATGGAATCATTCGCAGCCTTGGAATGGGATATCGGAATCTGCCCGCTCGTTCGGACGCCGTTCAATGTCGTGAAATCGAATACAAAATGGGTTGAGTATACGTCTGTTGGGGCTGCCGTGGTCGCGAGCCGCAACACAGTCTACGACGAGTGTTGCGCGGATGGGTGCGGGATTCTGGCAGACACGCAGGAGGAATGGCTGGCCGCGCTTAGCCAACTGGCAGGCGATCCAGAGTTCCGTTACGAACAGGTTAAGAAGGCTCAGGAAAAGTTGCGGGAGGAATATTCCACCGCCAATCTGCGTGACCAGGTTCTCTGGTTCTTCAACGAAGCGGAAGCATTGAAACGAACCCGCGTCAACAAAGCGTCATAGGCTGGGCATGTCTTCTACCGCTTTTGGCGTTCCCCTAGGCCCGCTGTGAGCCGCCATAGATTTATGGCGTTCACTCATGTCCAGTTCAGATCAATGTCCCGGTTGTTATTTCCGGGTTGACCTGTTGACGATTGGACCGTCTGGGGCGTTCCATCATTCATCTTATTGAGATGGTAACAAAGCTGCAGAAACGTGGCGCACAGTTCCTATCGCTCACGGAGACCATTGATACTGGACCTTCGGATCGTAAATCTGTCGAAGCATCACCACACACGCGCACATCAAAGTAACCGGTGCTTTGCCCCCACATTGCCCGTTATCGCGTGATCTGTGATCGACGCTCCATGGATGAGCGACAAGGAGTTTCTCCATGGAGACTACGTTGGAGGTTCTCACGACGCGGCGGGGCCGACGTGAGGCGCATCGCCACTGGCCCGACGAGGTCAAGGCGCGGATCGTTTCGGAGAGTTTGCAGCCGGGCGTGACGGTGAACGAAGTCGCGGAACGCTACGGTTTGAAGGCCAACCACCTGTCGTCCTGGCGAACACTGGCGCGGCAGGGCAAGCTGGTCTTGCCTGAGCCGGAAAATGCAGTCGAATTCGCGGCCATGGTTGTCGAGCCGCCCGCGCCGGAACCGCCAGCCGCCAAGCAGACCTCCCGCGCCGAGATTGTCGTCGGTTCAGTCACAATCCGTCTTGAGGAAGGGGCGTCTGCTGCCCGGATCGCCGCCATCGCGCGTGCCTTGGCGGCGGCGACATGATCTTTCCATCGAACCGCGTGAGGATCATGGTGGCGACCAAACCAGTAGACTTCCGCAAGGGGCATGACGGATTGGCGGCGCTGGTGAAGAACGAGCTGCACAAGGACCCGTTCACCGGAACGGTCTTCGTGTTCCGGTCGCGCAAGGCAGACCGGCTGAAGCTGATCTACTGGGATGGCTCCGGTATCGTCCTGGCCTACAAGAGGCTGGAAGAGCACACCTTTACCTGGCCCGGTATCAAGGATGGACTGATGACGCTGACCCACGCCCAGTTCGAAGCCCTGTTTGCGGGCCTCGATTGGCGGCGGGTTCATGCAGTCAAGACGAGAACGCCGGAGACCATCGAGTAGCTGCGGCACGATGACTCAGCACGACAGATTCCGAAGGCGAAACGGGCCGGATTTTGCTAGGTTCCAGCCATGCTGGACGCCGCCGATCTTCCCGATGATGTTGCTGCCCTGAAGGCGATGCTGATTGCGGCGCAGGCACGCGAGGCAGGCAAAGACGCTCAGATTGCCCGCAAGGATGAGCGGATCGAACGGCTTGAGAAGCTGGTCGCGGCCTTCAAACAGGCAGCCTTCGGGCGCAAGTCCGAGAAGACCGATACCGAGCAGTTCGATCTGGCACTGGAAGACCTTGAAACGGCCATGGCTGCAATCCATGCCGAGGAGGAAGCCGACGCTCCTGCTGGAAAAAGGGCCACCAGGCCGCGCGCGACCAATCGCGGCTCCCTTCCTCAGCATCTTCCCCGTGTGGAGGACGTGATCGAGCCGGAAAGCCTGATCTGCGCGTGCGGCGGTTGCCTGCATTGCATCGGCGAGGATGTTTCCGAGCGGCTGGACGTCGTCCCGGCGCAGTTCCGTGTCATCGTCACCCGCCGCCTGAGCGGTCAGCGCCACTGGTCGCCGACATGCAGGCCTGGCTTGTCCATCACCGTACTCGTGTCGCGACCAATTCCCCTCTCGGCGAGGCCTTGGCCTACATCGCCAAATACTGGGAAGGCCTCAAGCTCTTCCTGACCGACGGCCGGATCGAGATCGACAACAACAGCGTCGAGCGGACCATCCGGCCGATAGCCCTCAATCGTAAGAACGCACTCTTTGCGGGCCACGATGCGGGAGCCGAGAACTGGGCGACCATCGCTTCGCTCATCGAGACCTGCAAGCTCAATGCCGTCGATCCGTTTGCGTATTTGACGAGCACACTCAACGCTATCGTAAGCGGTCACAAGTAGAGCCGGATTGAAGAACTCCTACCCTGGAATTATCCGGTAGAGTAGCGCATGCGCAAGACCGTAGTCGGCCCAATACGGACATGCGGTCCACTATGGTTCTTATTGCCTCGGAGCTGAGAGCGGCTAAGCTAAGCCCTTGGCTATAACGATCCATGGAAAATCTAAGATGAAAACGGTCGAGTATGCCTGCGTTGGAAAGCTTATGTGCCCCCATTGCGCGGTGGAAATACCAGCATGGAGATCATCTGGAATGAGCCAGATGTGCCCGCATTTTTATTGCTCTGATTGTAACAATGCAATTCTTCGTGAAAAAGACCGCCTCATCAGCTGGAACGGTGAAAGTCTGGAGGTTTTGCACATCATTGCATCGTCACTTCCAGATTGCGAGTGCGGCGGCAAATTTGTGCCGGAAGCAAATCCGAAGTGTCCGACTTGTCACTACGAGTTTCGACATCAGTCATCACAGCTTGAGCGGCTGAGCGATCCCCATATCATTCTGATCGACGGTGCTGTGATGTACGGAGATGATGGGCCGAAATACAAGGTCCTGATCGTTCCCAAGTGAGGGGAGCAACTCTAGTCGTGAAATCGCGTGGTAGGCGAACGCATGCGACATCCGATGACCGCAATTGGCGGATAGTTGCCGTACCCATAAACGCTGCAATTTCTCGCCGTCGAATAATAGATTTACTGTCAAGGTGCGACCAGCACATCGCTTACACATCAAAAGCAACTATGGAGGGCTTGTTCGATCCTTGCAATGGACGAACGTGCTCCCAGGTGTGAACGGCACACCGCTTACGCCGTACCGAGATCGACAACAACAGCGTCGAGCGGACAATCCGGCCGATTGCCTTGAACCGGAAGAACGCACTCTTTGCGGGGCATGACGCTGGAGCAGAGAACTGGGCGACCATGCCGTCGATCCACAGGCCTATCTGACAGCCACGCTTCACGGCCATCGTCAACGGGCACAAACAGAGCCAGATCGATGAGCTTCTGCCGTGGAATTATCCTGCCTTTACCTAACAGTTCGCCCGCAACGCATTAAGCTCAAAAGAGCCATTCTGGACGCGGTTTACTCATTCCAATAACTCATTTTTTCTGGCGTAATTGTCGCGTGCGAGGATGAACTCCCGGCTCCAGACATCAATGGCATGATAGCCGCGATCCAGCATCTCCTGGACGGAAACGTCGGAGTCTATCTTATCTACTCGAACCCACTGATTGCGTGGATATTCCGCACCAAAGGCGTTGATAAGTTGCGTCATGATGGTCGCGTAGTGGCGCAGTTCCATTGCCTGCAACGCATCCCGAACAATTGGAGCCAAAGCACCGGATGAGTTCTCGAAGAACTGAGGAAGGCCGCCATTGGCGACTTCCCCGTCGAAAATAACCGTAGCGTAAAGATTGACATAAGGCAGCCCCAACCGCTCGACCGTCCCCGGAATAAGCTCGTCTTCAATCGAAATCCCGCGCTCTGCCTGCTCAATCCCTTGTTTAAGGAGCCAGTCATCGAGCGAGCCAAGATCATTGTATGGCGCTGTCATGATGACTCCCAACTATCCAACCCACCTACGTGAGGTTGTTGATACGATCAAATCGCGAAGCCTGCAAACGGCTATAATTACTGTGCCCATTAAAGCCGCGATTATTGTAAAGGTGAGAGCAGCACACCGCTTACCGTTCGCCCGAAGCCTGGAACGATTTTCTCCACTGCTTCATCGAAGACGAAGAACTCGTCGCGCGCGTCAAAGCGAAATCTCCGCGGTAGCAATCGGCCGGTTACGGCCCAAAATGGACTTATTGATTAGCCTCGAACGCCTTAGTGACAGCTATTTCGCCAACAATTGCCGCGTTGAATTTTTGAAGATCTTCCGCAGGTATCCAATATTCTTTTAGGGCTTGGCCGCCCGCTTCCTGCTGCGCATACACGCTGAGAAATGCTGTCTGCACATCGAAGCGCGTTACGTAACCTGCACCGTCGCGGCTAACGTTCCAATCTCTCGCAATTCGAATGGCGTAGTCTTCAGAGAGGACCGGATAAAATACGGGTTGATCGGGCAGTCGTGGAGGGAATGCTTTCATTCCACTTTGCTTGATCAACTCCAATTCGACCGGCCCCACCGGCCTCCATAGCGTCGTCGTCTCCATGTCATAGCGCCCATGCTGTGGTGTCTCAATCCCAAGGGTCTTCTACCCTTCGGATGAGGCATGCGCAATGACTGCTAATGGCGGGACTTTGCCGCCCCTCATGGTGGCGAAAGCCTTCGAAAGACAAACCATGGTGGTCAAGTGGGAGTGAGACAGCGCTTACCGTTGACCTTTCTGGACCACCGGAGGCTAGAGTTTTTCCGGCCCAACGAGCGAGCCGAGAGCAATGGCATTAATGCCGCCGGGCGCATTAACCACGGCGGCATACTTGAAAATACGTTGCTTACCAGAACCATATTAGATTCGATGGACCTTCAGCAGGGCGAGACCCATCAAGCGCCCTGCGAATTAACCGCCTCTAAGGCTCCCACATGGTTTGGGTTCAATTCGAGCGCTTTTTTTACGTGCAGCAGGCCATCTCCGCGGTTTCCCATCCTGATCAACTGAACGCCTAGCCGCCAGTGGTAGTCCGGTTCGCTTGGATCAAGCTGAGCCGCCTCATAGAACATAGCTAGCGCTTCCTGATTCATCTTTAGCCTAGCGTAACCCAGAGCGAGCTTGTATGTCGTACGCGGATGGCTGCCGGACAATTTTTTTGCTTTCTCCAATTCCGCGACGCCCTCTTTCGGGAGTCCTGCACGCAACATCGCGACCCCGGCATCTAAGTGAGCGTTGAACATCTCCTCCGGGTCCATTTTATCTATGAAGCGATAGATAAGGCTGGAGTATAGAGCTACCGCCAACTCATACTCTCTCTCTCGCAGAGCCTCTTTGGCCTTGTGCAGTATTGTTGACTTTGTGCTCGCATTCGTTCTGGTTTTAGCAATCGTCAATACCTTGGCGGTATCTGGTTTGTTTTCCGAGCTATCGACGTATGCCGATGTTACGGTCGACATAATGTGAGACACCAAATCCGATGTCACATGTATATTATCCAGTTCATATGCGATTTTTCGATCAGATAGCGCTACTATTTCATAACTCGGAAAATAATCCACATTCTCATGACGGCGAGAAAACAACTCCGCCGCCGAGCGCTGCACGCTTTTGCTGTACATATTAGCGAGCAACGCGTCGTTTCCGGAGAAGGTTGCTTTAAACGGCACCGGAGAAACAGTGATCAAAATCTTGAACTCCGGGTGGCCATGTGACGAAAGAAGGGAGTGAATCCGATCTAGAGAATCAATGATATCCTCAAGCGAAAGTATATGAAGTTCAAATCGATTTGATTCCAGGTTAATCGCATATTGCGGCGGCATACCGTTTAAGTATAGTTTTGTTTTATTGTCAAACCATGCCTCGGCTAAGCCCAAAGTAAGAACAATTATTCTGCATTCCGGTAATTTCTTGAAAAGAGATGAAACTAATTCTCTTCTTTCTGCCACGCGATCTTGGGGCGCCGGCTTCAAATTTGGGACGAGTTGCGCGTCATGCCACAAACCGTCCGCTGCCCGCAAGAAAAAATCGTCAGCTGGCATCGGCTCGCCAAATGCCCAACGCAATTCATTCTCCATCGAATGAACGCTATATTTATTTAATAAATCGTTTCCAGTTTGCGAATTTCGCTCCTCTGCCGGAATGCTTATGGAGAGGGCAGGAAGTTTAAATCCGAACTTACTTAAGTGCTTCTCTATTTCTCTGGCGAAACACGACCCTATTGTAAATATCGAATCGTTTTTGGAGATAGAAAACCCCGGTTGCAGGGAGACCTTTACTGCGCCTTCAAGCCTCGCCTCAGACGCACGCCCATCCGGCCAGCGCGAAACTCGATTTGAGCGAAGATTCTTGGAGGCAGATTCGGATGAGATAACCTCAATTGGCATGATTAACCCCGTGTACATTGTTTTGGACTGAGTATTGTGCGATTTCTATAAATGCTGCGCAACTCGACGCTTGGCAAAACGCGAGCGTAATCGGTCTCATCGACGTTAAGCGAACCTCAGATTTGGCGCATACCGACATCCGGCTGATGTGCCTTTGATAGACGAAGCGATTTCGATTTTTGCGGGATCGCCCTGAGAGACCTAATCGCACATCTTTTACATCTTGAACTGCTTGTGGTCTGCCCGACGTCGACAATAGGACGTCCCCACGACGCGAAAGCTCCAACTTTCTGATTCAAGTCAATTCAAGCCGTCTTGATGAGATGAACCATCGAGCCTGTCGGAACAAACCAATGTTCTCGGCCAACATAGGGAGAGTTGACGAAACGGACTGAGTGGCGCGCAGAAAAGTCCAACACAGAGTCCAGCACCGGCGATCCGTGATAGCAATCATGGAGTACTATGTGGCCGTCTGGAACGACCTTCTCAAACCAGTTCTCTAAGTCCTTTGTACACCCCTCATAACTATGATCGCCATCGACGAAAAGGAGATCAATGGGGCCAATCTTGTTATACTTCGCGTTCTGCGAGTCCCCGACAATGATGTTTGCGTTGTCGCCGATCGCGTTAGCGGTCAATAACGATTTCAGCAATTCGTCATTTTGCGGGGCAATATCGACGGAATGAAGGGGTACCTGATCGTTGGCGCTTGCCATGAGAAACAAGCTTCCGCCATTGAAACGGCCGATCTCGACAATGCCCAGCTTGGCACGCGCCGCGAGCATGAAGAGATACTCACCTTCCCAAGGTTCCATCCGCATAAATTCGGTCGGAATTGTCGTCTTGGAATGCAAAAAATAGGAGCGCTTGTTGGCAGTTGTTCTCTTGAAAACCGTATCGAAGGGGGAGTTTAGGTGCTTCGTTCGATAGGAACCGCCGAACTTAGAGTAAAATGTCGCATAGTCCATAAAAACAAAGCTCCGTGTTTTTGTCGAGAAGGCCGTTACTATCCTGTGAGGCTGAAAAGGTCACGCCCCTTCCTTACTTAAGGCTCCAATATCCCCATCCGCGCGCTGCTTTTTTCAAGCTCTTCCTCGTCAAGTCGAGAATAGAGGTTCGTTCAGGCCTGAGCTAGGGGGTATGATCTTGCCGGCGACCCTATTTTCAATTCGCCCCAGCGAGTTTTCGGTATTCGGCGCCGCAATACAAGCAATGGATGTGATAGACTCCATCCGACTTGGCGTCTGTACCCAAAACCTTCAGTGTCGTTCTGTCTCTGGACTGGCAACGAGGAGAAAGGACCCTTTATCCTGGTGCTGAGGAGCCGGAACATGCATCTTTCAGTTGAAGGAGCTGATCAACAACCATTGCGCCATACTTGACGTTTGCGTGTGTCGCATCACTACCGTACAGATCCGTGCGCAGAAACCCCTCTTCTGTGAAGGCCGCCTCCGGGGCTGGAAGAAATTCCACGTTGATGTCGGAGCAATATGATTCAATGCAGCTCATTTCCAGGCGCCAGAGCTTTGCTCGTATAAAAGCCGGCGTTACACCAGCTTGTTCAACGTTGTGCCCTCGGTAGTTTTTGAGCTTTGCCCGAATGAAATCATCGTCTCCCTTGACGGGAGGTGTTGCCAGCAAAACGACATTCGCCTTTGTGTTGCCACCAATCTTGCGCGTAAACGAGTCTCTCCCAATGGTAGTGGCGAACTGGCGGCGCAGAGTTCCGTATGGGATTAGCTCCCTGGTGAGATCCGGCTCTTCGCTGCTTCTTGGTTCAAAGAAATCAAACGGCTGCTCGTGTTGAGCTAGGCCGAAGATGTTATGATACGTACCGACCCATGTAATGGCGAGAATATCGGACGAGTTTAGCGCGGCCACAGCTTCACTCGCCTGCTGCACTGTTATGTCGCCCGGCCCATCGTCGCGTTTTGGATTTTTAACCCATAGTGCGTTGAGACTATCCATACCAGACGCTGCTTTCGCTATGACAGCAGTGTGGCTTGAGCCGACCACAAGTATCTTTCGATCCATTTCGTTTATTCCCTTCTTTGGCCGCCTGCCAGAGGATTTTCGGGGCACGTCACTTATGCCTGCAAAATCCGCGGTCACTGTCGTAACGCCCAATCAAATTCTTTGAGATCAAGGCCTGGAGCCGACTGACCAGCCATTAATTGTTCCAAGCGAACCGATACGCCTCTTAGTTATCCTCGATCTAGCGCCTCTTCTTCGCATTCCACTTCGACAAACCGGGCGGCTGCCAGTTCGAACGTCGACTCTTTGGATACTGTGTCCACAGGAAGCGGCGTTACGGATTCCTGACTGGCCGCGTGTTTCAGGAACAGGCGCATCACATGTGATACACCCTCCTCCGTTACATTGCGCAGGTCGTCGGCGTAGTAGCGCCCGCGATTGTATGCGCCCGTAATGATCTCGAAGGATGGGAAGTAGTGAACGTTCTGATGGCCATCTTTCAGTGCCTGCGCCGCCACGCGAAGCACGGATTTTGAATATGTGGTTGCTGTCAACACATGCTCGTCGGCAACAGCCGTCGCCATCAGCGGTACCGGCGAGACGGTCAGCACGATTTGCGCATGCGGATTGATCCCCGTGACATAGGCAATCACAGCTTCCATGTCCGCGATCACGTCGCTGGCCGTTTGATTGTAGAATTCGTACCGGCCCGGATCGAAGGTACCGCCCTCGACCCCTGGGCAAAGGGGAAACACGGCGCCGTCTTCGCGGGAGCGCCAGCATTCCGTTAGGCCGAGGGTAAATACGAAAACGTCCAGCGTCTCAAACATCCGCTTGATCGCTTTGAGATGCATCCGCCGGTCTGCTTCCATTTCGGCAACCGAGGCGAAGTTACCCGGCTGGACCGCCGGCCGAAACGGATCGCGCACTGTGCCGTCCGCTTCGATCCAGGGCGCTTCGACTGGGCTGAATTGCCCTTCGGCGCGCTCGATCAACTGCCTCAATTGTCTGGCCGTATAGATATTTCCATATCGCCCTGAGAATGTGCCGTAATTGGCTGCTGTCCTGATTTCCTCGGAGATCAGCGGGTGCCCCGCTTCCTCGACGTAGTAGTTGAAACCGGAAGCCTTGAGGTGACGAGCGATGTGCTGGGCAAAACAGCTGCCTGCCGTGGCGACACGCGTTTGCGGGCCGATTTTAAGCGCAAACCTGCCGACCGGATCGACATCTGGCATATCGGGCGCGGCGACGACTCGCCGCCAAAAAGCTTTGTCGGGGAGTTGGCGGTAGGGATGTTCGGATTTGGTCATCGTCGTCTTTCTCGGAGCTTGCGGTTAATTCGGCAGCGTTGCTACGATTTGATCCAGAACGAGACCGCCATAGGCGGTGTTGGCGTGGGTGGCATCGCTGGCATAGTAAGCACGTTCGAGATAGCCGTTGGCGTCACGCGTACCGGGCGGATTGGGCAGGAGGATTGCCTTCAAATCGGAGCACAACTTTGCCAACGCCCCGTTTTGCAGTTCCCACAACTTCAGGCGTAGCGGCGCCGGCGATACGCCGATGTCCGAGATTCCTGCGTCCCGAAAATACGTATCCGCACCATTCAGGATATGCGCTTCATCTTCCTTGGGCGCCGGAGCAGAGAGACAGAAAACCGGAGCAGCACATACTTTGGCAATCCGGCTCAGCTGCCTGCCATGGCCCCGCTTCAGGCTTTCAAACATGAACGAACTGGCTGTTGCGTAGGGGATCAGCTCTTCATACGTGTCTTCCGGCAAATCGGCAAATCCCGGAATCATTATCTCGAACGGCCGCGGATGGCGCATCAGCCCCAATATGTTGTATTCGTTGCCTCGCAACGTTGTGACGAGGGCGTCATTGCTGCGCAGGTGTGTAGCCGTGGTCAACAGCTCAGGCAGGTCGATATCGCCGATTTTCGTGCCGTTTTTTTCGGTACTAAGCCGCAGCGCGACAAATTCAAAATCGGATTTATGATCGGCAATCTTATCCACGGCTGCCTTGATCGCGTAGACATGACTGTCCCCCACAATCAACACCTTACGCTTCGTCATATCCCACTCCCAAAAGCACGTTCGGCGGAACCTTAGGCCGCGTCGACAAAGCTCAGCAAGCGAAACTTTGCGACATCATGCGATGGAGCCGTCAAAGATCGCATAGCCGCACTTTATCAACACAACTCAAACTTTCAGGTGCAACGATGTCGAGATAAGTTTTTATTGCGTCGCGGAATAACTGGTTGTAACAGACCATTCACGAGACTTGGAAAGGTGAGACTCTTGATATTTGAACGTTTCGATATCCCTGATGTGCTTCTCATCAAGCCGAAGAAATTTGGCGACGCGCGCGGATATTTCATGGAAACGTTCCGCCAATCGCTATTCGAAGAGCAAGCGGGTCCAATTCACTTCGTCCAGGATAACCAGTCGCTTTCGGCCGACGTCGGCACCGTTCGTGGTCTTCATTTCCAGCTGTTGCCCTGTGCGCAGGGTAAGTTGGTAAGCTGTGTTGCGGGTGCTATTTTCGATGTCGCTGTCGATATCCGGGTCGGCTCACCGACGTATGGCAAGCATGTTTCCGCTGAACTGACAGAAGAGAACGGCTTTCAGCTGTGGGTTCCCCCAGGCTTCGCCCACGGATTTTGCACATTGAAGCCGATGACGAAAGTCAGCTACAAGGTTACGGATTACTATAGCGCCGAGCGTGACCGTGGATTGCGCTGGGATGACCCTGAACTGGCTATTGCCTGGCCAGTGGCCCGCGAAAGTGCGGTCCTCTCCGCCAAGGATAAAATTCAGCCTGATTTCCTCAGTCTCGATGCGTATTTTACATACCAGAAGCGAATCTAGCCCCTTCGGGTGCGAAAGCTGGCAGAAAACGTTTGTTTTCAGATAGGCAATCAAATGCGTGTGCTTGTTACCGGAGGGGCTGGTTTCATCGGTTCAGCCGTCGTGCGCCATCTCGTCTTGAGCAAGGGCTACGATGTCCTGACGGTCGACAAACTGACCTATGCCGGGACGTTGACGTCGCTTTCGAGCCTCGACAATCAATCCAATCATCGTTTCCTAAGGGCCGACATTTGCGATCGACAGGCGATCGCCGAAGCCTTTGACAGTTTCCGGCCCGACCGGGTGATGCATCTAGCCGCAGAAAGCCATGTCGATCGGTCGATCACCGGCGCCGCCGACTTCGTGCAAACCAATGTGATCGGCACGTTCACGATGCTCGATTGCGCCCGTCTCTACTGGCAGTCCCTGGAAGGGCAGCAAAGAGACACATTCCGTTTCCTTCACGTATCAACCGACGAGGTCTACGGCTCGCTCGGCGACGACGGGCTGTTCACCGAGACGACGCCCTATGATCCAAGCTCGCCCTATTCGGCCTCGAAGGCCGCGTCTGACCATCTTGCCAAAGCTTGGGCGCGCACCTATGGCCTGCCTGTGGTGGTATCAAATTGCTCGAACAATTACGGGCCGCATCACTTCCCGGAAAAACTCATCCCGCTCGTCATCCTCAATGCGCTCGAGGGCAAGTCGCTTCCGGTCTACGGTAACGGCGCCAATATTCGCGATTGGCTCTATGTGGAGGACCATGCAAGGGCGCTGGATCTGATCGCCGAACGGGGCGTCATCGGTGAGACCTACAACGTCGGGGGTCGCAACGAGCGGCGCAATATCGATGTTGTCACACGCATCTGCGAGCTTATGGACATTCATCACCCGCAAGGCGCGCCGCATGCCCGCCTGATCACTTACGTTACCGACCGTCCTGGGCACGACGCTCGCTATGCGATCGATGCGACGCGGCTGGAAAGCGAACTTGGCTGGAAGGCCGAGGAGGATTTTGACAGCGGCATCGAAAAAACAGTCAAATGGTATCTCGAAAACCGTTGGTGGTGGGAGCCCTTGCGACACGGTTACGATGGATCGCGCCTTGGACTGCTGCAACCCGCGCAAAAGGGATCGTGATGACGGTGCAAAAACGGCTTTTGGTGACCGGCCGTGAAGGTCAGGTTGTACGTTCGCTTCTGGAGCGCGCCACCCTTCACCCGGATATCGAGGTTCTTGCCCTCGGTCGGCCCGATTTTGATTTGAGCACTCCCGGAACGCTCTCGGCCGTCATTAAAGAAATCCGCCCCGATGTCGTTATCTCGGCTGCGGCCTATACGGCTGTCGATCAGGCCGAGACCGAGGAGGAATTGGCGAGGGTCATTAACGCGCATGCCGCCGGTGTGATTGCCGAGACTGCCCAGGTGCTGCGGATCCCGATAATCCATCTTTCCACGGATTATGTCTTCGACGGTAACAAGCTGTCTGCCTATGTCGAGACAGATCCTGTCGGCCCGGTCAGCGCCTACGGCCGCACGAAATTGGCTGGCGAGGAGGCTGTTTCCTGTGCGACGGACAATCATGTCATATTGCGCACTGCCTGGGTGCACAGTCCGTTCGGAAAGAATTTTATCAAGACCATGCTTCGATTGGCTGAAAGCCGCGACGTGGTCAATGTCGTTGCAGATCAGTATGGCACGCCGACATCCGCGCTCGATATCGCCGATGCGGTGATTGCGGTTGCCTGCAATCTCACCGCAAACCGTGACTCGGCGCTCAGGGGCGTCTTCCACTTGACGAATTTGGGTAGAGCCAGTTGGGCCGATTTCGCGGAGGAGATCTTTAAGGTCTCTGCCAGCCTTGGCGGACCCTTTGCTACGGTCGAACGCATTCCGGCAAACGATTATCCGACCCCGGCCCGGCGCCCGGCCAATTCGCAGCTCGATTGCACCAAGCTCGCTGTCATTCACGGGGTAAGACTGCCGGACTGGGCTCAGTCGACCAAGACGGTGGTGGGGCGTGTGCTACAGCCGCTCCCTGCTTCAATCCTTACCGGAGACACACAGTCATGAAGGGTATCATCCTCGCAGGCGGCAGCGGCACCAGACTTCATCCGATGACGCTGGTTACATCCAAGCAACTTATGCCCGTCTATGACAAGCCAATGATCTATTATCCGCTGTCGACGCTAATGCTGGCGGGCATCCGGCAGATCCTGATCATCTCGACGCCGCACGACTTACCGCATTTTCAACGGCTTTTGGGTGACGGGACACAATGGGGCATCGAGCTGTCGTATGCCGAACAGCCATCGCCGGACGGTTTGGCGCAGGCCTATATCATCGGTGCCGATTTCGTTGGCTCGGATCCATCATGCCTGATTCTGGGCGACAATATCTTTTACGGGCACGGCATAACTGAGTTGTTTAAGAATGCTATCGGCCGGACGAAGGGCGCGACGGTCTTCGCCTATCACGTCAACGATCCGGAGCGGTATGGCGTGGTCGACTTCGACAAGGATATGAAGGCGGTGTCCATTGAGGAAAAGCCAGGTGTGCCGAAATCGAACTGGGCGGTGACTGGCCTTTATTTCTACGATTCCGACGTTGTCGAGATCGCGGCAAACTTGAAGCCCTCGCCGCGCGGCGAACTTGAGATTACCGATGTGAACCGCGCTTATCTGGAACGCGGCAAACTGAGTGTCGAACTCATGGGGCGTGGTTACGCCTGGCTCGATACAGGCACCCCTGATAGCCTGATGGAGGCCGGAAACTTTGTTGCAACTCTTGAGCGTCGCCAAGGGTTCAAAATTTCCTGCCCAGAGGAGGTTGCATACAATAATGCGTTTATTTCCCGAGAAGAGCTTATTGAAATTGCTAAGAAATATGGAAAAAGCGACTACGGAAAGTACCTAATGCAAAAGGTACATACGCAACCACTTAAGATTGGATGACGTTCAGACCGCGCGAATAGCCCTGTATCGGTGCCGCGGCTGTTTCACCTGAAACCTTGATCTGTGCGGAACCCCGCAAAGGACCGCCAGAAAAGCGGTCGGAACTGAGGGCGTGAGCCCAGGATAATAATCGGCACTGTCTGGCCATCCTAGGCTCAAGCCACATCTCGAAACGACCGGCTACAACACGCGGGTTTTCACTCCGCGCGCAAAGGCCGAACGAGAGGGCATGGCAGATCAAGGGCTGCGTGCAGCATAACGCATAACAGCCAGGGTGCCGCAGCATGGAAGGCATTGACCGCCGCTCGCGTCGGCGCCGCGAAGGAAACGCCCTGAACGGCAAGATCATCGGTGCCGACGGTCGTGTAGAGCAGCATCACTTCAGCGTCTCCCGGCTTCATCTTTCGTACACCTGCCGTCACGATTGTTCGGTTTCGACGAAATAGGCTTCCTGGAACACCTGCATGATATGTTCGACAACCGGCATCAGCACGCGGCGGCGGTCCTCTCGAAATGCGAGTTCGGATCGAGCGAGGTGACCAGCTCGAAGGCCGGGAAGTAGATGACATCCTCGAATTCGCGCGTGACCTGGCCGATGGCGGCGCGCAGGAGACACTTGCTCTCCATGTTGGTCACGACGATGTCCTCCTCGCCGAAGGTCGCGGCAAGGGCGACCGGTGACACGGTCATGACGATCTTGGCACCGGGCTTCGCCGTGCGCACGAGACGGACAATTGCGCGGAGATTGTCGAGGTTCTCTTCGAAGGAGCTGCCCTTTCGACCTTACCCGCGCCGCCGTCGCTGCCGGCATAACCCGGCTTCTGGTTGACGATCTTGCGGCTTTCCGCATTTCGGAAGACCTCCGTCATGCCAAATGTGAAGAGAAAGGCCGAAGCCTCGCGCACGCCGGCCTCGATCGCCCGATCGACCGCATCGACGCTTTCGCGCAGTTCCCCCGGCGTGCGCGCAACCACCAGTCGCAGATACGGATCCTGGTAGGAGGGCATCTCGCTCCAGGCGAGGTTCTTCCTGCTGAATCGCGTGGTAGTCGTCAGGACGCTGCTGCCACAGCCCCAGCGCCTTCTCCAATTGCTGGCAAATAGAGAAGGTGTTGTAGAAGTTCATGTGCTCTTCGCCTGGCAACTCATCGATACGCACGCGCTTGGGGTCGAAGGCGATTTCGCTAAGTGCCGGAAGGCAGCGGATGCCGGCCGCCGACAGCGTGAGGCGGATCTCGCGCGCAAAACAGCTACCCATGGTGAAGAAGCGATCATCGCGCGAAAAGATCGGCCTTTTCTTCACAGTGATGGCAATCGTCCGCGAACGTCTTGAATAATCGATTGGGACGATCGCTGGCTTTTAGTCGGATGTCGTGCGCGATCAGATCGATATCGGGTCCGTGCATGGGCTCACCTTTAACGCTGCGGTAATGATTTTGGGCCGTCCAAGACCTTCATTCAACTGTCCCGGCCTCCGCCTCACGCCCCTTAAAGCTCTTGGCCAGCACTCGAAATCGCTCGCATTGGCGACCCGCCAGACGAGACAACGAGGCAGAGCCTGGCGACCCTCCCTCGCGATAGTTGCTCGACATCGCTCCTCTATCATCTCGTATGCTGGCGTGTCGCGCATAGGTGTTCTGAAGGCCCGTCTGTGCCCCAAACTGGAGGTAGACAAAGCCTGTAACAAATCGGATCCACCAACCAGCCTCGTCTCCCCGGGAGATAGGGCTGACCATCGCGATGGGTTGCCGGTTTAACGGCTCGGCTTCTTTTTTGGACCCGGCAGAAGGCCTTCTCGCTGCATCTGCTTGCGAACGTTCTTGCGTTGGCGGCTAATGGCCTCGGACTTCTGGCGCGCCTTCTTCACGGACGGCTTCTCATAGGCTTCCCGCAATCGCATTTCGCGGAAGACGCCCTCTCGCTGGAGCTTTTTCTTCAACACGCGAAGCGCCTGATCAATGTTGTTATCGCGAACCAATACCTGCATGGAAAACCTTTCGAAGCTTGCAGTCCTGAAGACGAAGCGCGCAATCTAACCCCTTCTCTGAAATTTGCTAGTCAGGCGGCGTCATCATTTTTCGCTATATTTCCAGCGAGGAAAAATTAGACTAAAGTCGTAACGCTGAAGATCGCATGAGACGATCGAAGCGACCTGTTGTTGTCGTCCTTGGGAGGGATAATGATGCAACATTTCACGACCACCATACCACCGAAAGATATCGCGCTGCTGCAGACCGTCCTTGATGCCTGGTGCAGCCAAAACAACATGCTTCGAAGCAAAGCCGAGAACGAGGCGAAGATCCTGATTTCCGAATACAAACGCGGAGTACGGTCTCAAATCGGTCTGGTCGATGCATTGGTCGCGGCAGATAACCGCCAATAATCGGCCTCGAACACATGTGCTCCGGTTGGACGGTCGTCGTAGTTTCGGCGATATCTGACAGTCAGCCGGAATGCAGAAGGTAATTCCGCACCTCACCTTGAGCCCCTTTCTACTGCTCGCTCAATTTAGGGCCTGTTGACAAGGTCTGCAGCGGACAGTCGTGATCGCCCTGTTGCGAATGAAGGCATTGAGGGCGACTGCCGCGTTTTCGCAATCGAAAGCGGGATTACCGAAGCGGTGGAAAGCCTCTCCCAATTGGCGTTGGGCTTGTTCGTTATCCACGTCGGTGGACGAGCGTTCGGAGTCAGGCAGCCCTATGCATCTATGCTTGGATGATCTTTTAACGAAGTTGAACATAGGTTGCGGCGGCGGGGAACGCATGTGTATCCTATCCTGGCCGATGTTCCAGCCGCTGAGATTGCTGCAGCCTACCTCGATGCTGTCTATCGCGATAATGCACGAGCGGATTATTTCGGACTTTCACAGCACCAGTTCGTTGATGCTCTACAATCGAGCGGGTCGATATGGGCTCCGGATGGGGACGAGGCTTTTGATGACGGAAGCCACGTTTTGCAGTTCGTCGTGGGAAGCTATGTGCGCATCGTCGCCTTCGTGAATACAGAATCGCCTGACGATTTATCTGGCACCATTAGCGAACAGTGGATGGACCCCGATCTTTTCTATGGCATAGCTTCGGGTTGGAAGACACTATTCGCTATGGAACGAGCAAGTAGGTTGAAGGCCAATAGTCACTCGCTCACCTGACGTGATCCTCGGATTCCCAAATCGCCAGGAACATGATTCAACGCTGCTTTTTGGAGGCGTTGGCGCGAGGCGATTTGAGTGACGTGGAATGGCGGATCGTAGAGCCGCTTTTGCGAGCAGAACATGGGCGCAAATCCCGCCCATCTTATGATAATCGGCAGTTTTTGAACGGTGTGCTGTATGTTCTGCCCAATGGCGGGATATGTATGAACGTCATGGAAAATGGAACTCGGTGTATGTCCGCTTTCGTCGATGGGCGGAGCAACGGGTATGGGATGCCCTTCTGGAAACGCTCGTTGAATTAGGGCTGACGGACGACTGGCGACACTGCTCGACATCACCATTAGGAGGCCTTTGGTCGATCACGCGGCGGTTTTACGACGAAAATCCAGCCCGCTACGACAAAACTCGCAAATCCTTCGAGGCCTTCCTTGCCCTGGCCGCAGCCAAGATATGGCTACCTCACTTTGCCAACATGGCCTAGTGCCCAGATATGCATGCCGCAACACGATCAAGCCTTCGAAAATTGCTCGCCCTCAACCATCAGTCGATTGATCGCGGTTCCGAGGTCAAATGGCTGGTTTGCTTCAAGTACGCCAGGATCCTGGATATTTTCAACGGCAGGAGCAGCCGGGCGGGCGTGGCGCAGGGCAGATCTTTCTCTGAGAAGGGCGCTGTAACGCCTGGCAACCTCCGACATCTCGATTTGCCCGGCGATCCATTCGTCGATCCAGGCATGGAAACGGTCGTCCTGTTCAACGGCGTGCCCAGCCTCACGCGCTCGTTGAAACGCATTCTCCGCCGCTCGGCGCCTGACCTCAACTGACATCTATCCCTCGCATTGCACCTTCGCATGACGGAACATAGGCGTGGCCGTTCCGATTTCGACATTCACAAATGTAGCTCCAAAAACAAGCAAACATCCATGGCCTAGTCCGTGTGACATCTTGGCGGAGTTGATAACTGGTCGCCCGCCAGGAAGTTCCCTGCGAGATATCTACACCTACCACCGCTGCATGCTTGCTCCCGACAACCTCGAGTACGTAAACAGGCAATCTCAACCACAAGATACCGCAAATAAAGGCGCCGATTTGTTCGTTTGCCGGAAAAACACATCGTAATCGCCCTATCGGTAGCCGTTAAATGATGAAGGCTGGGGTGGGGTTGGAGTCTTCGGTTCATGCGAAGCGCATCGCGCCTACACTGTGGGACTTGTCATGGTAGTCAACAGGCGGTTAAGGAATATCAGACAACAACAGGTGGTAGTCATCTTGACGAAATTCATCCTACACATCGGCACCCATAAAACCGGGACGACCGCAATCCAGGCTTTCCTTTCGGAAAATAGGGATTGTCTTCTCACTCAAAACATCGATTTCCCGTTGGTTGGCAGAATTCCGACAGGATCCCAAGCGCACCGCCACTTCTCCGCTTTATTCCGCGGGGTGGAAAGTGAGCATCCCGTGGACTTCGCGGACACAATATCGACTGGATTGACTGAGGCGCCTGTCTGTATTCTATCGTCAGAGGATTTTTGGTTCTGTTGCAACCCGGATTCTGTTGATCGGGCGCATCGCTTAATCGGTAAAGATGCCAGGGTCGTCTGCTACCTTCGAGAACCAGTTTCCCACCTAATATCGATGTATAAAGAGGGTTTAAAAGCGGGGGGAGCAGATTTTCCGGAAGAGTTCATCAATCGATATTATAAGGGATTAGTTTCCAGGGGCAAGTATAGTTATTATAGGTATGAAGAAAATCTTTCATATTGGCGAGCGCATTGGCAAGTGACAGTTGTGCCTTACGTGGTGGGAGGCAATGTCGTAGCTGACTTTTTGAGCCATTGTGGGGTCGACGCAGATATGTCGAAGATGACTTGGCCTGGCAAGCAGAATGAAGCCATGTCGGACGTCGACGCGATGCTTCTCATGCGGGTCAATCGAATGCTCGCCGAGGGAGCGATTAATCAACAGCAGCGAACGCGTTACAGGAAGCAGATCCACGCCCACTCGCATCGCCTGGCGAGTGAGCTTGAGGGGTTGCTTGTCACGGCTGAGTTGGACACCAGTAGCTTTAAGCAGGCGTTTTGGGCTGAGAACCGAGAATTTACCTCTATGTTCGATCACATACCCGACAGAGTGGCTCACGCGGTTGATATTAATCTGTCGGATCGGGACATTCTTTCCGCCATGACAAGATAAGGAACGGCTTCACTGCCGCCCTCCTTGATGAGCTCGCTTGGCTCGGACAGTTCGGTCGACGGACGCTTGAGGGTTGGATGGGATAGGCGAGATTTTTCCCGAGTCCACAATGCTTCTTCCTAACCTTGGTGACGCTCGACGTCATCTTCATATCAACGGCTGTCTGAACGCCTCTTGTCTGACGAGCCCAAGATGATCATTATGGAATACGATATCAAAAATGAGAGTGTCCAATTGTCCCGCGATAATATTTACTGTCGAACTTTTTCCGTGACCAGGGATGCTCGGGAACTTCTGAACGGTCATCCGAGCGGAGTGGTCTGGCTCACGGGCCTCTCGGGAGCGGGAAAGTCCTCCCTCGCCGACAGTTTAGAAAGCAAACTTCACGTGCTGGGTAAGCGCACATACGTGCTCGACGGTGACAATGTCAGGCATGGCCTAAACAAAGATCTGGATTTTACGGAAGCTGGCCGTGACGAAAATATCAGACGTGTAGCTGAAGTGGCCAAGCTAATGATGGACGCCGGGTTGATCGTGATTACCGCCTTTATATCGCCATTCCGCGATGAGCGTGAGATGGCGCGAACTTTGATCGGCGCGGAGAATTTCGTCGAAGTGTACCTTAGCACTCCGCTTAGCGTATGCGAGGAACGTGACTCGAAAGGGCTGTACAAGTTGGCACGCGCGGGGCGCATTCAACAGATGACGGGCATAACGAGTGCCTACGAAATACCCGAGCAGCCCGCGTTTGTTGCAGATATGTCCTCGGAAACGGCTGACCACGCCAGTGAGCGGCTGCTTGCGTCCCTTTGGATTTGCCGAGGCGGCGTGACGGGAGCAGATGACTGATATGAAGTCTTTCCGGGAGATCTGCGCATCCAAGGGGTTGGCTGTGGGTGTGATGCGCGCAACAACACATCGGCGATACGGATGACGCGCTATGGCGCTATGGGCGCGTCGGTGGCGTCGTTCGTCATGCGAGTGGCTACCTATGAGGTCGGCCGCTCCAAATCGCGGGCGTTTTTGATGATCACCTCGATCTTCGAGTCCATTACAATGCGCAGATCTCGTATCATACCGGCCGCTTCGAGGAGACCGGCGCGGACGTCTGCATCAGGTCTATTACCGACCGATCCGGCCAAGGCGCCCATGGCGACCAGTGAATCGGCCGCCGAGCCGGATTGGGGAAATCCAACGACATCCCGCATGCTCCGGATTGTCGCAATAGCCCGCTTCAACAGCCTACCCCTCTCCACAGGCGGCAGCTTTACGACCTCATTGGCGGCACGAACCAGCTCTGCGATGAAATCGGTGGTCGCGGTCATTGGCGAAGGCTCATGCTCCTCGAACACTCATTCCGAAACAAGACCGTCAAATATCTCGAGCATCGCATCGCTGATTGCTTTTCCGAGCTCCGCGGCGGTTGCGGCAAGGGCCTCTTCGTTCATATCACGTGCCGCGATCGCAAAGGAAGCACCTTCTGTCGTCACGATTTCCTGCGCGCGCTGAAAAGCCCAAAGTGCAAAATCACTGCGACTGCCAATTTCTGTCGTTTCCACGCGTTACTCCTGTTTTGTTTTGATGACGGGCTTATCCACCCCAGCGCTCAACCACAACTATCGTGAACGAATTTTGCTTCGTGACCAGTTTCGCGAACCTGAACCTCGCGGTTCAGCCGAACGGCATGGCTTCGATCCCTATGGCCGCCGACGGTCCTTTTCCCGGCGCCGTTTTTCGAACTAGCGCTCGGGCAGCGCGACGACAAGACTTGAACGCCAGCCTTTTGCAGGAGCGCTGGCTTTTTTGTTCAGGGCGGTCAGAACGAAAGATCGAGGACGCGGTCCTCGAAGAGGCGGTTGCGGGAGCCTTCGAGATGAAGTCGCATCGCCCTTTCCGCATCCTCCGCGCGGCCATCGGCAATCGCCCGATAGATTGCGTTGTGCTCCTCGAAGACTTTCTCCAGGCCGAGCCTCGGTCCCATCAGCGACAGGCCATGCAGATGCATACCGACAGCGATGTGCGGTTTGAGGGCCTCGATCGAAGCCGTATAGTAGTGATTGTTGGCCGCTTCGGTGACGCATCGATGGAACACGAAATCCGCGTCGGTGCGATGAAGCTGGTGGCTCGTCGCCTCGCGCAGATCGGCAAGGGCAGCAGCAATCTTCTGGAGGGCAGCTTCGTCGCGTCGCTGAGCGGCGAAAAACGCCGCCGCGGGCTCGATCGTGAGGCGAAACTCGTAACAACGCTGGATGTCGGCGATCGTCTTGACCGGCGAATAGGCGAGATGCGTTGCAGGCGACGCCTGTGCACTGACGAAGGTGCCGGCGCCCTGCCGCGAATAGACCATGCCTTCTTCGCGCAGACGACCAAGCGCGTCCCGAACGATGGGCCGGGAGACCCCCATCATCGCGGCAAGTTCGTGTTCCCCCGGCAGGCGGGAGTCCGGCGGGTAGTTGCCGGAGCGGATGCGCTCGCGCAATTGATCGAAGACGCGGTCAACCAGCCGGACTGATTTCCCTCGCTCTGGTTTGGCGGCCTGGCCGGGCTCTCCGATTGAGGGGGCATCTTGCGCCATTTTCTTCACCACGCCTGTTTTTCGCTCCTTGCCCCGTCGGACGTCCTCTGGCTTAGCAGATTCTCCGGAACGAGTTTTAGCAAAGAATTGATATTGCCGAAGCCCCCCGATTTTACGGCACAACGGATTGTACGGCCATGCGGATCCTTTATCTCGAACCAGGGGATGCCGGCCTCGATCTCGCCCCTCGGGATCAGCACAGTGGCGCCGAGTCGCTTCAGGATGGCAAGCGCGGTATCGCCGCCGCCCATCATGATCATCTCCGGCTGTGTCCGTTCAACCGTTGTGCAGATACCCTCTGCAAAGTGCGCTGCGACCGTTTCGGGCGGGGCTGACTGGTCTCCGCAACATCGTGCCAGCGCAGGAAGCTGAGTGATGGCGCCAGGCAGTAGTTCGCCAGCCGGCGCGTCGGCGATTAAGACGAGCCGACATGTGTTGGCAATATGCTCGATCTGTGCGCTCGTGATCGGATCACGCGATCCGAAGGCAAACAGGGTCTTTGCGGACGGTGCAAACGTTGCGGGCGCTGACACCGATTTTGCCAGAGACCGGGCAAAGGCGCCGCCAAGCCCGCGCGCGCCGACGGCGACGGTCGTGGTCCAATCGGTGCGACGCACCAGATCGTCCAGTTCGTCATCGCTGGATGTGTCGCAAATGTCTACCGAAAAGAAATTGGGCGGAAATATCGGCCGAATTGGTAAAGGCGTTGCCACGCCGCGGCCCGTGACCGCGCCGTTCACCGTGAAGCGCTGCTGATCGGGAATGGCGGGCGCAACTGTGATTGTTCCGCGGTCCGTTGCACTGGCGAGCGCGATGCTTTCGGCGGCGACGTTGCCCTTCAGTCGGGAATCGATCTTCTTGAAGAGAATAAGAGAGGTTTCTGCGCCGATCGATGCAGCAACAGCATCGATCCTCGCTGCGGCTTCATCCGCCGAAAAGGCACGCGACGCCGTGTTGACCACGAGGACATCGGGGCTGCCAGCCAATGCCTCGGCCAGCGCCTCTATGTCGATCGCCACCGCCACGGTGAGACCGGCCTCGACAAAAGGCGTGCCGGTATCGAGCGCACCCGTCAGGTCGTCGGCGATGATGGCGACTTGCAGCGTCATCCAGGCAATCCCTCGGTGACGGCATGACAGGCAACCATGTGACCGGGACGGGCCTCGCGCCATTCGGGCACGACCTTGCCGCAGACCTCCATGGCAATCGGGCAGCGGGTATGGAAGCGACAACCCGAAGGTGGTGATAGCGGGCTCGGCACGTCGCCCTGCAAAATCTGCCGCTTGCGGCTGCGCTCGTGGGCGGGATCGGCTTCCGGCACGGCCGAAAGAAGCGCCTTGGTATAGGGGTGCAGCGGATGCTCGAACAGTTCCTCGCGCGTCGCCAGTTCTGCCAGGCGACCGAGATACATGACGCCGACCCGATCGCTGATATGGCGGACCACCGCAAGGTCATGGGCGATGAAGAGGTAGGTCAGTCCATATTTCTGCTGCAGATCCAGAAGCAGGTTGATGATCTGTGCCTGAACGGAAACGTCGAGCGCCGAGATTGCCTCGTCGCAGACGATGAATTTCGGCTGGCAGGCAAGGGCGCGGGCGATCGCCACGCGCTGACGCTGCCCGCCGGACAGTTCGTGCGGGTAGCGCGAGGCGAAGCGTGGTGGCAGACCGACATCGGCGAGCAGTTCGGAAATCTTCTGCGGCAGTTCCGCCTTGGTCGCGAGCTTGTGGAAGAGGATCGGCTCGCCGACAGCCTCGCCGATGGTCATGCGCGGGTTGAGCGTCGAATAGGGGTCCTGGAAGACGATCTGAAGCTGACGCCGATAGGGGCGCATCGCTTTTTCATCGAGCTCGACGATGTTCCTTCCCTGATAGATGACCTTGCCTCCGGTCGCCTTGTGCAGGTTGAGAAGCGTGAAGCCGGTGGTCGACTTGCCGCAGCCGGATTCGCCGACGAGGCTCAGGGTTTCGCCTTCAAGTATTTCGAAGTTGACGTCGTCCAACGCATGCACGGTCGCCGCACGCTCGCCGAAGGCGCCAAGCCGGACGTGGAAATGTTTGACCAGATTTTCGATGCGCATCAGCGGTTGGGCACCCATCACGCTGCCTCCAGTTTTCGTTGCGCGACAAAGCAGGCGACGCGGTGGGCACCGGCCTTGCCAGTGCCTTCCAGAGAGGGGACGCGCTCGTGGCAGATCTGCTCCACCAGCGGACAACGGGGTGCGAAGGGACAGCCCTTCGGGCGACGCCCCGGCTCCGGCGGCGTGCCGCCGATCGAACTGAGGCGTGTCGTACGCTGGTCGGAAAGCTTCGGGATCGAAGCGAGAAGGCCCTGTGTGTAGGGATGCCTCGGATTGGCAAACAGCGCATCGACCGGCGCATCCTCGACTACCGTGCCGGCATAGAGCACGTTGATGCGGTCGACGAGCCCGGCGATCAGCGCAAGGTCATGGGTGATCCAGACGACGGACATCCCGAGTTTGTCGCGCAGCTCCTTCACCAGATCGACGATCTGCGCCTGGATCGTTACGTCGAGTGCGGTGGTCGGCTCGTCGGCGATCAACAGTTGCGGGTTGCAGGCAAGTCCGATGGCAATCATCACGCGCTGGCGCATGCCGCCCGACAGCTCATGCGGATAGGCATCTAGACGCTCCACGGCACCGGGAATGCCGACGAGCTTCAGCAGTTCGCCGGCCCGATTGCGTGCCTCAGCTTTCGACATCCCACGGTGATAAATGAGTGGCTCGGCCAGTTGCTGGCCGATACGCATTACCGGGTTGAGCGAGGTCATCGGATCCTGGAAGATGAAGCCGACCTCGCCGCCGCGTACCTTGCGCAGATCGGAGTTCGACATCTTTTGCAGGTCGCGCCCGGCGAAATTGGCCTCGCCCTGCGTGACCCTGATCTTGTTCGGCAGAAGCCGCATCAGGCTGAGCATCGTCAGGCTTTTGCCGCAACCGGATTCGCCGACAATGCCGAGCGTTTCGCCTTTGTCGACATGCAGATCGATGCCATCGACGATGGTCGCGGGTCCGCGCCGGGTCTCGATCTCGATCGTCAGGCCCTTGACGTCGAGCAGGCGTTCGCGGGAGGCTTCAGGGCGAATGTCGTTGGCCATCATCACTTCGCTCCGCGCGGATTGAGGGCATCGTTGAGACCATCGCCGAGGAACGAGAAGGCGACAGAGGCAAGACCGAGGACGGCGGCGGGGGCAGCCAGCAGATGCGGATAGTGCTGCCAGACGCGCAGGCCGTCGGAGATCATGTTGCCCCAGCTCGGGGTAGGCGGGTTCACCCCGACGCCGAGGAACGAGAAGGCACTTTCAAGCACCATGGCCGTACCAAGACCGGCACTGACGGCAACGATCAGCGGTCCCAGCGCATTCGGCACCACATAGCGCATGAGGATGATGCGGTTGGTGAGGCCAAGCGCCTGCGCTGCGGTAATATAGGGCCGCGAGCGGATCGACAGGACCTGCGCGCGAACGAGGCGCGCATAGGGCGGCCAGGAAATCAGCGCCATCGAGCCGAAGACGAGCAGGAAATCGACCCAGACCGTTTCTCGATAGATCGGGTTCAGCGTCACCAGATACCGGCCCTCCATCCAGCTGGAGATCGGCGACTTCAGCGAGGCATTGATGACGACGACCAGCAAAAGGTTGGGGATCGACATGGTCATGTCGGTCAGCCACATGACGATCTTGTCGAGCAGGCCACCGAAGAAGCCTGCCATCGCGCCGAGAGAAACGCCAATGAGAACGGCGATGAAGGTGACGACGACGGCCACGAGAAAAGCGGTTCGCGTGCCATAGACGACGCGGCTGAACACGTCGCGGCCGAGATCGTCCGTGCCGAAAAGATGCGACATCGAGGGCGCGAGGTTGCGCGCGCTCAGGTCCTGGCTGAGGAAGTCATAGGGCGTAAGGTATGGGCCAAAAGCCGCGGTGAAGGCGAGGATGACGACGACCATAAGGCCGAAGACGGCAAGCCGGTTGCGGCGCAGCCGGTGCCATGCGTCGCGCCACAGGCTGACGGGCGGCTCAACATCGGTTTCGGCAGGGGTGGTCACGGGAACGACGGACATGGTCAGCGGCTCCTTCTGATATCGTTGGCGCGCGGGTCGAGCAGCGGATAGAGCACGTCGACCAGAAGATTGGAGATCATGACCAGGAACGAACCGATCAACGTGACGGCGAGAATGACCGGATAGTCGGTATTGGTGAGCGCTTTCACGGTCAGGCGGCCAAGGCCCGGCAGGCCAAAAACGAGCTCGACGAATATGGCGCCGTTGACAATGGTGATCATGATCAGGCCGAGCTGGGTGACGACGGGCGTCAGCACCGGGCGCAGGATATGGCGAAGGGCTACCATCGTTTCCGGTACGCCCTTGGCGCGAGCGGTACGCACGAAATCCTCCGACAGCACCTCGATCACGGCAGCACGGGTCTGGCGCACGATCAATGCAATCGGCTGGAAGGAAAGGACAAACAGCGGCAAGAGGATGCGAACGTCGAAGATGCCGCCCCAGCCGTAGGGAACAGCAGAACCGGGCAGAACCAGGATCAGAAGAACCATCAGCATCGGCCCCGCGACATAAGCCGGGATCGCCCAGAGAAACAGGGCCGAACCGAGAATGGCATAGTCGGTACGGGTGTTCTGGTTCAGTGCCGCGATCAGCCCGAGCGGAATGGCAACGACGGCAGTGAGAATGACGGAACAGAGTGCCAGCTTGAAGGAAACGGGGGCCGCGGCCGAGACCATCGCCCAGACGGAACGGCCAGAACTCAGCGAATTTCCGAAATTACCGTGCAGCAGGTTCCAGATATAGCTGCCGAACTGGACGAGGAACGGCCGGTTGAGGCCCGCACTCTCCCGGATCGCCTCGATGCGTTCGGGGTTGTAGGCAACGTCGCCGGGCGCGCGCAGGAAGATCAGCTTGATCGGGTCGCCGGCGCCATAATAGGCGAGCGCATAGACCCCGAGCATAACGAGCAGGACGGAGGGAATCCAGACGACGAAACGGGTCGCAATGTAGCGCAGCATGGCAGTCTCCCACCTGGTGTTCAGAAGATGAAGCGTCGAGGGGCGCAAGCTCGCGCTGTCATACTCCAACATGCGAAATCTGTGCGGAAGCGGCTTGCGCTCCCGCACAGGCTGGTGACCGTCTGGCTCAAGCGACCGAGATGTCCCAAGGCGCCACGACCTGCCAGTCGAGGTTCTTGTCAATGCCGATCACCTTGTCCGTTGCCCAGCGCGACATGGCCTGGGCGTACCAGGGAATGAAGGTCCAGTCCTCGCGGAAGGCCTTCTGGGCTTCTTGCGCAAGCGCAACACGTTGCGGATCATCCACCGCCTTGGTGGCGGCTTCGGCAAGAAGGCTGTCGACCTTGTCGTTCTTGTAGCCGCCAAGCTTGTTCTGCGCATTCGAGGAGGTCGAAGCGATGGAACCGGCAAGATAGGAGACGGCATCGGGAACGCGTGTGCCGACATCGTCGCGGAAAATCTGCACCGCGTTCTGGTCTGGACCGGCATAGGCATCCTGCTGTGGCTTCATGTCGACGGCGGTGATGCCGAGGTTCTGGCGCCATTGTTCGGCGATGAACTGTGCAGCCGCCTCGATTGCCGGGCCGGAAATGCCGACGAACAGAAGTTTGGGCAGACGCTCCGGTCCGCCATAGCTTGATTCCGCCAGCAGCTTCTTTGCGCCCTCCGGATCGTAAGGATAGGGCTCGAAGCCGGAATTGTCGGCGCCGGGCACGGAGTTGAGAACCTGATCCGTCTTCTTGTGCGGGCCATCCGGGAAGGATGCCTTCATCAAGCCTTCGCGGTCAACGGCCATGATCAGCGCCTGGCGCACCTTCGGATCGTCCATCGGCGCGCGCGACGCATTGAACCAGAAGTGCTGGCTGGTCGGGATCAGCGGCCCTTCGGCAAAGCTGGTGCCGAGGTCCTGCACGATGGTGGAGGTGACAAGTTCGGTATGCGCATTGTATTCGCCGGACTTCAGAAGCGATGTTGCCGTGACATTGTCCTCGATCGAGTCGATCTCGATGCGGGCGAGTTTCGGTTTCGGGCCGAAGAAATTCTCGTTCGGCTCGAACACCAGCTTGCCGGCGTCAAGGTCGATGCTGGTCAGCTTGAACGGACCGGAAGAGACTGCGCCGCTGTCGGGCATGTACCAGTCGGCGACTTCCTCGCCGTCCTCGCCGCGCGATTGCGACGCCTTAGTGATCGGAGCGATATGGTTGGCAAGACGCATGAAGAAGATCGGATCGGCGTCGGCCAGCGTGACGACGACCGTGCCTTCGTCGGGCGCCGCGATACCGGAAATTTCCTTGGCTTTGCCGGCGCTGACGTCGGCGTAGCCGGCGACCTTGCTCAGCACCTGATCGGCGCGCTGGTTCTTGGTGTTCGGCATGGCCGAGACGTTCCATGAGCCCTTCACGTCCTCAGCGGTGATCTTGCTGCCGTCGGAGAAGACGGCCTTCGGGTCGATCTTGAAAGTCCAGGTCTTGTTGTCGGCAGCTGGTTCCCAGCTTGTAAAGACGTAAGGGTGCAGTTCGCCCTTGCTGTCGAAATACATCGGCGCCGCCCACCAGGCCGAGTTCCAGCGGTATGGCGGGCCGCCACCGCGCAGCGGCGACCAATCCTGGTTGAAGGCAGGATGCGCGACCTTGAGCACCTGGCCTTCCTGCGCCACGACGATGCGAGCATTCAGGCCGAACAGGCCAAGGGCCACACTCGTGCCAAGTCCGAGTTTCAAGGTGTCGCGGCGCGTCATCTGCGGCTTTGACGAGCCGGTACCATCGTTTCTATTAGACATCTGATCCTCCCATAGATGCAGTCATCGCGCCCTCCATCTGCCTGGTTCCCGACAGGTTGCCGCGCCATGATGAGATCAGACACTGAATTGATATTGTAAATATGTCAATATTAATTCTTTGTGGTTTATCGAGCGACGATAGCGTCGAGGAGAAATTCATTATAAATCAATGGCATATTTTTTCTTATGAATTTTCAGGCTGAAATTTTTCTTGACAAGTTGTCAGGATTGCGGAAAAAAGCCGAATGCCTTTGGCGGTTCAGATCGAAAAGCGTCAGGCAGGAGGAGTTCGCCGGATGGCCATTCACGAGATAAGCGGCGTGTACAGCGCTGCCACCACACCGCTCAATGCCGATTATACCGCGGACCTCGGCCTTTTTACCGCCCATTGCCAGCGCCTGCTCGACGAGGGATGCCATGGTGTGGCGCTGCTGGGTACGACCGGCGAGGCCAATTCGTTTTCCACAGTGGAGCGCCGACAGATCCTCGAGGCTGCGCTGAAGTCCGGCATTTCCGCCAGTCAGCTGATGCCCGGGACCGGCGTTGCCGCGATACCGGAGACAATCGAGTTGACCCGGCATGCGTTGTCGGTCGACGTGACCCGCGTCGTCATGCTGCCGCCCTTCTATTACAAGGGTGTTTCAGACGACGGGCTTTTTGCGGCCTATGCGCGGATCATCGAGACGATCGCCGACGACCGGCTCCGTATCGTGCTCTATCACATCCCCCAGGTTTCCGGCATCCCGCTGACGCTGTCGCTGATCGGCCGCCTGATCAAGGCATTCCCGAATACGGTGGTTGGGATCAAGGATTCCGCCGGTGATTTTGCCAATATGCAGGCCCTTGTCACTGCTTTCCCGGGTTTTTCGGTGCTTGCCGGCGCAGATCCGCTCCTCTTGCCGCTGATCAAGGCCGGCGGCGCCGGTTGCATCACCGCCACGTCCAACCTGGTCGCAGCTTCCCTGCGGATCGTCTATGATCACGCGAATGACCCGTCCCGTGCGGGTGAGGTCGAGGCGGCGCAGGCACGCATCGGCGCCTATCGCTCCCTCTCCAATTCCTATGTCCAGATCCCGACGATCAAGGCGATGGTGGGATTGAAGAGCGGCAATGCCGCCTGGGGGCTCCCGCGTCCGCCATTGATGGCGCTGAGCGCTGCCGAACAGGCAGATCTCGCAACCAAATTCGCGCAATTGCCTTGAGGAGCGATCAATATGCTGACGACCTCCGGCCTTCGGCCTGACGAGATTCCGGCGTTGATGAACGGTGCGCTTGCGCCGCACCGCCTGGAAAACGGGCGTTTCGAGGCGTTTCTGCCGTCGCCGTGCGTGCAAAATCATGCCGCAAATCTCGCATTCCTGCCCGACGGCACGCTCGCTTGCGTCTGGTTCGGGGGCACGATGGAAGGGATGGGCGATATCTCGATCTACATGTCACGGCTGGCGCCAGGGGCGTCCTTGTGGTCGCAGCCCGAGAAGATGTCGGACGATCCGCAAAAATCGGAGCAGAACCCGCTTCTTTTCACCGCTCCGGACGGCAAGGTCTGGCTGATCTTCACGTCGCAGACCTCGGGAAACCAGGACGGCGCTATCGTCAAGCGACGGATCTCTGCCGACGGCGGCCGGACCTTCGGCCCGGTCGACATTCTTTGCGATATTCCCGGCACATTCGTGCGCCAGCCGATCATCGTCAACGCAAAAGGAACCTGGCTTCTTCCCGCGTTCCGCTGCATTGGCGTGCCGGGAACCCGCTGGACCGGCGATGCCGATACCGCAGCGGTTCTCGTCTCGCGAGATGCCGGGGAAAGCTGGGCGATGGTCGACGTGCCCGACAGTATCGGCGCGGTGCACATGAATATCGTCCCGCAGGGCGGCGCGCGGATGGTCGCTTATTACCGCAACCGTTTTGCCGAGCAGATCCTGCGCAGCGTGTCGGACGACGACGGCATGTGCTGGAGCGCGCCGGAACCGATTAATCTGCCGAACAACAATTCATCGATCCAGGCGGTCGGCTTTTCAAGTGGGCGGATCGCCATCGTCTATAACCATTCCAACGCCTCGACGTCGGACGATCGACGCCATTCGCTCTATGACGAGATCGAAACGGATGGAGGGGCGCAAGGTGATAAACCCGAGACCGCCGTCGTCTCCAAGGGGCGCAAGGCAGTCTGGGGCGTTCCCCGCTCGCCGATGAGTCTCGCCTTCTCTGATGATGGAGGCCAAACGTTCGGTGGCCGGCGTGATCTCGACACCGGTGACGGCTATTGCCTGACCAACAATTCGAAGGACGCGCTCAATCGGGAATATTCCTATCCCTCGCTCGTCGAAGGACCGGATGGGGCGTTACACGTCGCCTATACCTATTATCGCCGTGCCATCAAATATGTGCGCTTGGCGTCCCATTGAGAGCTCGGTCCTGCCGAGCCGCTACGCTGATCGGCAGGCGTCTCAATTCAGGCAAGACGCCTTGTTCCGCTCCAACGTTTGACAAGTTGGTCAAACGGCGCCCATTCAGGGTACCATGGCGGGGCAAAGCTCGTTTGTTTACACGGTATTTTACAGGTCAGACATGGCAACCGAACGTGGTCGTCACAAACAGCCGAGCGGTTACGACAGATACGTACTGTGTTAAAATGTGCAATGATCATAACCTGTTGATTGGTAATATTAAAACAACATGCTCGGGCATTGCCCCTCGGTGACGCAGAAAAGCTGGATGGCACCAAGTTATCTATTGCCAAGGAAGCCTGCCGTGTGTAACAAATTTACATGTTGTCGCGGGCGCTCGATGGGCGCATACGCCTAGACGCGAGGATCCATCATGACAAGCCTGAGCGCGCCGATCACAATCGTTCGTCCCGAAATCATCGAGTTCGGCGTCGGGGTCGCGCCAAGGCTGGGGACGTGGGCGGCCGCTCAGGGCTTTTCGCGCGTTCTCGTCGTTTCGGATGGCTTTAATGCCTCGCGTATCGATATCCTCGAGCTACCGGGCGTCATTACCGTCTTCTCGCAGGTCAGGCCTGAGCCTGACACCGATAATCTGGATTTACTTCTGACGGTTGCAAACGACGTGCGCGCCGACCTGATCGTCGGTTTCGGCGGGGGCAGCGCCATGGATCTTGCCAAGCTTGCGTCCGTCCTTTCCGGTTCCGCGCAGACATTGCGTGAGGTCGTTGGTGCTGGCAGGGTTGCGCAACGACGCCGGGTGGGACTTGCACAAGTGCCGACGACATCGGGGACCGGCAGCGAAGCAGGCATCCGCGCTCTGGTTACCGATCCGCAAACCCAGGCCAAGCTTGCGGTCGAAAGCATCCACATGCTTGCCGATATCGCCGTCATCGATCCCGCCCTGACCTTTACCGTTCCGACTGCGACGACGGCGGCAACCGGCGTCGATGCCATGGCACATTGCGTCGAAGCTTTCACCAACCGCAAGGCGCATCCGATGATCGATCTTTATGCAATCGAGGGGGTTCGCCTGGTTGGACGTTATCTTGCTCGCGCCGTTGCCGACGGGTCGGACGCGCAGGCGCGGGCAGGGCTCTCGCTTGCCTCGCTCTATGGCGGCTTCTGCCTCGGTCCGGTCAACACTGCCGGCGGGCATGCGCTTGCCTATCCGCTTGGAACCCGCTGGCATATCGCCCACGGCGCAGCCAATGCCCTGATTTTCCCGCATGTGCTGGCCTTCAACACGCCTGCTGTTGCCGCAAAGACGAAGCAGGTGATCGAGGCGCTGAACCTTAAGGCGGGCTTGGACCAGGCATCGGTGTTCGATGCTTCGTTCGCTTTCTGCGCCGGGCTTGGCATCGAGATGCGGCTTTCGGCCCTTGGTGTTGCCGCTGACGATCTCGGCGCCATGGCCGACGACGCCTTCGCCATTCGCCGCCTTCTCGACAACAATCCGCGCGAGCTTGGCCGGAGCGACATTCTTTCGATCTACCAGGCCGCCTATTGAGACGCATGCCCGCAGAGGACAATGATCATGAGCACATCACGCGTAGCCGTCACACTCGGCGATCCGGCCGGTGTCGGACCGGAAGTCATCGTCAAGGCGCTGGCGGCACTGCCGGAAGCCGACCGGGTCAATTTCGTTGTCATAGGCAATGTCGAGGCGTTGGAGCGGGCAAACAGGGTGACGGGCACGGAGTTGCGGTTTTCCGCAATGCCAGCGGCTGGTGTCGTTGCGGTCGATGAAGTCGTGATCGACGGCAGCCTGCCGGAGATCGGCAAGGTCAGTCCCGTGGCGGGAGACGCATCCGTGCGCTACATCAAGCGCGCCGTCGAACTTGCCATGTCCGGCGAGGTCGATTGCATCGTCACGGCGCCGATCAACAAGGAGGCGATGAACCTCGCCGGCCATCATTTCGACGGCCACACGGGGCTTCTTGCCCATCTCACCGGGTCGAAAAGCTCCTTCATGCTGCTTGCATCCGAGCGGCTGAACACGATCCATGTCTCGACGCATGTGTCGCTGCGCACCGCTATCGAGCGGGCGACGGTCGAGCGGGTGCTGGCGACGATCGAGGCGGGGCACCGGCATTTTCTTCGTCTTGGGCGCCGGGCGCGCATCGCCGTGGCGGGCATCAATCCGCATTGCGGCGAAGGTGGCCTGTTCGGCGACGAGGACATGAAATTCCTCGCACCGGCGGTCGAACTGGCGCGGCAAAAGGGGATCGACGTCGTCGGTCCGATTTCGGCCGATACAGTCTACGCGCGCGCCTACGGCGGCGCCTTCGATCTTGTTGTCGCGCAGTATCACGACCAGGGGCATATCCCGATCAAGCTCGTTGCCTTCGAGACTGCCGTCAACGTGTCGCTCGGGCTGCCGATCGATCGTGTTTCAGTGGATCACGGAACAGCCTTCGACATTGCCGGCACAGGCAAGGCAAACCATGCAAATATGTTGTCGGCAATAGACTATGCGCGGCTGGTTGCGCGATCGCCGAGAGCGACAGCGGTGTAAACACAAACGACGCGCCGTTACGCGCGGCCGACCGTGACGCGAGGACAGAGCGAAGGATGGCGGTCGACCGGTTTAGGAGCGGACGATCTCACAGGCAGCAGCTTTCAGGCCTCCCACCTGGATGTCGAGTTCTTAGCCTGTCCTCCTGACAGGGGCATGTTACAAGTCTCAAATGTCACTTTTGCCCGAGGTTGTCGCAAAAGCCCGCGGTCGTCGCTGGACTTTTGCGTCTGGCATTTGCGACGGGTATTTCGGAGCAATTACCGCGGGATGCGGGCGATCACCTTTATCTCGAAATCAAAGCCGGCGAGCCAGTTCACTCCGAGTGCAGTCCAGTTCGGATAAGGTGGAATGCTGAAAATCTTCTGCTTGACTGCCATGATGGTTCCGAACTGGTTCTCGGGGTCAGTGTGGAACGTCGTCACATCCACGATATCGTCGAACGTGCAGCCTGCGGCGGCTAGCGTCGCCTCGAGATTTTCGAAGGCCAGCCGGACCTGGCGTTCGAAATCAGGCTCGGGTGTTCCGTCGGAACGGCTGCCGACCTGGCCCGAGACGAACAGAAGGTCGCCGGATCGGATTGCGGCGGAATAGCCGTGCTCCTCGTAAAGAGTGTGCCTGTTGGCAGGAAAGATTGCTTCGCGTTGGGTCATTCTCTCGATCTCTCTTCATTATCGTTGACTAGCAACCGATGAGCGCGGCCGGAGCTTCACATGCTGTCGCATCATCTGGTATACGGTGCGTATCTGTGATATTACACATACGTACCGTATGTCAAGTTCATATACGTAGCGTATGTGGTTTGAGGGCAAGATGGCAAAGCGACGTATCGAGACAATGGAGGAAAACCGCGCCAAGTTGATCGCGGCTGCACGCAAGGCCTTTGCCGAAAAGGGATACTCCGCCGCGTCCATGGATGAGTTGACAGCAGAAGTCGGTCTGACACGTGGCGCGCTTTACCATAACTTCGGAGACAAGCGCGGTCTCCTTGCGGCGGTTGTGGATCAGATCGACTCGGAAATGGCGTCGCGCGCCCAGGAAATCGGCGCCCGTGCGGGCAATGATTGGCAGGGCCTTCTTGCCGAGGGCACGGCCTATATCGAGATGGCGCTTGATCCAGAGGTCCAACGTATTGTGCTGCTCGATGGACCCGCGGTGTTAGGTGATCCCTCGCAATGGCCGAGCCAAAGCAGTTGTCTACAGGTGACCAAGCGAGCAGTGGAGCGTCTCATCGCACAAGGAACCCTCAAACCACTTGATGCAGAAGCAGCGGCCCGGCTTCTAAGCGGAGCGGCTCTCAATGCCGCTCTCTGGATCGCCGCCAGCGACAGCCCGAAGACCGTACTGCCGAAGGCCGTCGAGGCTTTCCGTTGCTTGGCTTCGGGCATCCTTGTGAGGCCCCAGTAATTTATCAACAATCTCCGAGGCATCGCCGGTTTCAAAGCTAAGACGTGCCGCGAACGTCGAGGTAGCTGGCATTTAAGGTAGCTTCAGCCTTGGCGATGAAGCCACCCGTAGCTGTCCAAGAGTGTCGCAGAATTATCCCGTTTGCACAGGGACATACCGTAGACAGCGCATAAACGACATTAACCGTCGCTCAGTACTAGCACCAGAGTGGATCATTGGGTTTGCGGGCAGGCTGAAGTGATGAAGGGACGCTGACGGCAATCTCTCTCAGCCGTAGAGATAGTTCGGAAGCCAGAGTGCCATACCCGGCCAGACATACATAATGACCATGCACAGGATGACAATCAGCATGTAGGGCATCATGCCGGCGAAGATCTGGTTGAGAGTGACATGCGGTGGTGAGACGCCTTTGAGATAATAAGCCGACATCGCGACCGGCGGCGACAGGAACGCCGCCTGCAGGTTGACGAAGACGAGGACGCCCCAGAGAACCGGATCGATATCGAAGTGCCTCAGCAATGGCAGGAAGATCGGCACGAAGATGATGATGATCTCCGTCCATTCAAGCGGCCAGCCGAGAATGAAGATGATCGCCTGCGACAGTATCATGAATTGGATCGGCGTCAGGTCGAGCGCCAGCACCCATTGCTCGATAAGCGCCTGACCGCCGAGGATGGCAAAGACGGCCGAGAAGAGCGCCGAGCCGACGAACAGCCAGCATACCATCGCTGTCGTCTTCGCGGTCAGGAATACCGCCTCCTTGGTGCGCTTCCAGTTGAGTGTCCGAGCCTGGAACGCCAACAGGAACGCTCCGGCAGCGCCCACGGCCGCGGACTCGGTCGCTGTGGTGATCCCGAACAGGATCACGGCGAGCACGACGACAGTGAGAATCCCGAGCGGCATGACGGAGGAGACGAGAAGCTTCACGACCTGCAGCCGATCGGCGGTCATGTTGCGGTAGTAACGGATGAGCACCACCGCAGCGATGGCTGCTATGATGGCGAATGTCACGTAGAAACTCGTTGCCGGCCCCTCGACTAAGGCCGGCCCCGCATCGATGGCCGGCGCGCCGAGCTCCTCCAGTCCTTCCGGCGCCTCAGTCTCGGCGGAGGCCTGCGGACGAATGGCGACATACCACCACACGAGCGCCAGTGTGAACGCGGTCAGCGAGAACGGTACCAGTGCCGCGCAGGCATTCTTGATCAGTTTCCAATAGGTAAGCCGCCCATCCTCCGTCTCGATCGCCAATGCCCGCGATGGCGAGAAGAGCGCGGAAAGCAGCCCGGCCGGCATATTGCGCGAATAGAGGGTCTCAAATCTTCTCATCCAGTCGGGCACCGGAACTCTTGTCTGTTCCTCGGGCAGGGCCGGCGCGATCTTAGGATTGATCGTCGCCCAGCCGAGAACATAGGCGAGATAGAGAAGTGCGAGGAAAAAGCCGGGGAACATTGCGGCGGCATAGAGTTTGACGACCGACTGCCCCGCAACCGCCGCGTAAACGATGATCATCACCGATGGCGGGATCAGAATGCCCAGCGTGCCGCCAGCGGTGATGACGCCCGACGCGAGCTTCACGTCGTAGCCGGCGCGCAACATCGGGTTCATCGCGATGACGCCCATCAGCACCACCACGGCGCCGACAAGGCCGCTGGCAATGCCCCAGAAAGTGCAGACGATGAGCGTCGCAACGGCAAGCGACGCGGGCACCCGCCGGAAAGAAAGCTGGATGCTGTAGAACATCTTGTCGACCAGCGCACCGCGCTCCATCACGTAGCCCATTAGTACGAAGAGCGGGATGGAAATCAAAACATCGTTGGTCATCGCGCCATAGGTGCGTTGTACCATCAGGTCGAAGACGCGATTGTCGATCCAGTGCTCGGCGGGATTGTAGAAGGCGTAAAAGCCGAAGAGCATGCCGAGTCCCATCAGCGTGAAGGCAGTCGGGAACCCCATCATGATGACAACCACGATGAGCATCAGCATCGTCATTCCAAGGAACGGATCGCTCACGTCTCGATGTCTCCCCCAAGCCCCCGTTGCCGTGCCGTCCTCTCTATGTCCTGGGCGCGGTCGATCGCCGCCTCACGCGTCGCCGCGTCTATGTGCTCGCTATGCTCAAGCTGCTCGGCGACGACGTCGATTTCCTCGACATCCTTGAGGCGGCTCGGCCATTCTCCGGTCCTGAGACAGATTATGCAGCGCATGATCTCGGCCAGTCCCTGAAGCATCACGAGGGCGCCTGCTATCGGAATGACAGTCTTGAAATAGTAGATCGGCGGTCCCTCCGCCGTTACCGTCGAATGTTCGCCGATCCGCCACGAAAGCGCGGCGTAGTCGTAGCCCGCGTAAACGAGAGCGGCAACGCCGGGCAGGAAGAAGAAGATGTAGAGGACCAGGTCGAGCCCGGCCTGTGTCCGCGGCCTGAACGAACTGTAGAGAAAGTCACCGCGCACATGGGCATTCTGCGCCAGCCCGTAGGCTCCGGCGAGCATGAACAGCGTACCGTAGAACATGTTGCTGGCGTCGAAAATCCACGCGGTCGGCATGTTCATGATGTAGCGCTTGAAGACCTCGACGCAGACGAGCATCATCAGGCCGATGATGAGCCAGGCCGCAGCCTTGCCGACCCACACGCTGATTGCATCGATCCTGAGCAGAAAAACGTTCACGCGTGCCCCCCAAAACGGCGCATACTTTGATCCAAGCATCACCGGGTCTGCACCCGATGATGCTGGACCACGCGTCAGAATTCCTTCGCGACTCCGTCCTGTCCGAAGTAGTGATCGAACACCAATCTCCGGCCGACGACAGTATCCTGTTCCCATCGCGTCGCCCGCTCGGCAAAGGCGATCTGGGAGAGTATGATTTCCTTGAATATCGGGTTTTCCGCGGCCTTCTTCTTCACGACTTCGTCGTAGATCTCCAATTGTTTCTTGAGGATCGCGTCCGGTGTTTTGTAGAACTTGACCTTGTCGGTCGTCTGCATCTCCACATAGTCTTTCGAATAGCGGTCGATGGCCTTCCAGTGCATGTCCTGAGAAGCGGCCTCGACGGCATTGGATATGATGGCCTTCATCTGATCAGGCAGGGCATCGTATTTCGGCTTATTGAACATGATCTCGAACTGCTCGGCATTCTGGTGGTAGCTTTGCAGCATGCAGATCTTCGATACGTCGGGGAAACCGAGCACCCGGTCGGACGACGCGTTGTTGAACTCGGCCGCATCGAGCAGCCCACGATCCAATGCCGCGACGATTTCGCCACCAGGCAGCGCGTTGACCGCCGCGCCGAGACCGGTGAACACATCAATGGAAATGCCGACGGTGCGGAACTTCAGGCCCTGAAGATCCTCAACCTTGGCCACAGGCTTCTTGAACCAGCCGAGCGGCTGCGTTGGCATCGGCCCGTAGAGGAACGAAACGACATTGGCGCCGATCGATTCATAGAGCTTTGCAAGCAGCTCCTTGCCGCCGCCGTATTTGTGCCAGGCGAGCAGCATGTTGGCGTCCATGGCGAAGCCTGGACCGGACCCCCAGAGCGCCAGCGCCGTCTGTTTGCCGTAGTGGTAGACGACCACCCCATGGCCGCCGTCGAGGGTCCCTTGCGACACTGCGTCGAGCAGGCCGAAAGCAGGCACGACGGCGCCCGCCGGCAACACCTCGATCTTCAGGTCGCCGCCAGTCATGTCGTTGACCTTACTGGCGAAATCGATCGCGAATTCGTGAAAGATATCCTTGGAGGGCCATGTGCTCTGCCAGCGCATGTTGATCGGCCCCTGCGCTTTGACGACACTCGGCGCAGCAATCATCGCCGCACCTGCCATGGCCGCGCTGCTCAGGAATTTGCGGCGCGATGTACTGGCTCCAATCTGAGTTCTTCGTTTCATCTCTTCCTCCCAAAAACTCGGCTTCCTCGCCCATAGTCGAGCGGAACCAGGAAAAGGGTGATGCGGTCTTCCAGCATCCCGATCTTCGAGCTAGGGTCTTGACTCTAAACAATACTCTCAATGAAGCCCCAAGCAAAGGTTGCAAGGAGAAGCGCTTGAAATATCTTTTCCGAGAAAACCCAACGCGACGAACAGTTCTGTTATGCAGACAGGGCTGCGCTGTTTGTTGACAAGCCGGAATACTCCGTTCTCCGGCGTCTAAAGCGACCTCGCGGAAGCGCGAGATCCACGACGAGCAGTATCAGATCAACGCATAATTCGCGGCGCTAAATGCTGAAATCGCGACGGCAAAAACATCGCTTACAAATCACCCGTAAACCGATTGGGCAAACGGTTCATTGTTACCATCAACGGCATCGACCGACTGGGAGATGACGACGTTTGATCGATTACGCGGATGGTTAAAGCATCGGGCGACTGCCTATGTCGTCTAACTTTGTTCCGACCATCGCAACACAGTACTACCGTCCGGGCCGCGCTTTGCCGAGAAGCTCGTCAAGCAGGAAATCCGTTCCCGAAGTCATCTGGAACGCGCTCTGGGCAACATGGTTCGTTGCCGTTGCCGCCTCTAAAAATTCAATTCCCTTCAGCGCACTGGCAATCATGGCAAGGTCATCGCTCGTCGAATAGGTTTCTGCGCCATTCACAATACCTGTCGCTGAAACCATCGACCGATTAACAACGGCCGAGTTCGACCATTCTCGCCACCGATGCCCGCTCGTAGGCGCGCGGCGTCAGCGAGCGCGATGGCACCGCGGGTTCATCGGGCCGCGAGAGTTCGATGTCGACACGAGCGCCCAATAGACCCAGTCATCCCCACGACGAAGATACATCGGCCCAACGTCGCGTCCCCTAGGAAGGGCGCTTCGCTGGTTAGCGCCAGCAGTTCTCCGCCGCGTTGATAACGCGAGCGGCGCGCGGACTTTTCGGATAAAGTTTCTCTTTCAACCATCTGAGGACGCTAAGATGTTAGCTTCTGACCTAATGAAATTTATCGAACAGGATCATCTGGCTTTAGATGCCTTCGTGAAGGGTAATCCTGAACCTCTGAAAGATCTCTACTCGCGCCGGGATGACGTCATTATCGCTAATCCGTTCGGGCCGCCGGCCAAGGGATGGGAGAAGGCCGCCGAGACCATGGAACGGGCCGCCACCAATTACTCGGACGGCGAGGCCATCGGCTTTGAGCGCATCTCCGGGTACGCGACGGCGGACTTGGGGTACATCATCGAAGTCGAGCGGTACCGAACCAAGGCGGGTGGTGGCGACAAAGTGGCGGCGATTGCGCTTCGGGTGACCACCATATTTCGGCGAGAGGAAGGCGGGTGGAGGATCGTCCTTCGTCATGCCGATCCGATTAGCTCAGCCCGCCCGCCCACGTCCATAGTCGGAGAGTAAACCGCGCTGGGTTGCCGGGGGCGGTTTGATTTAAGTTAAGCGGCGGCCATGGGTGGTTCGTCACAATATCGCTCGTCAGCTTCTGCTTGGCCGGCGCGTTTCTTGCTTGTAGCGTGCTTGGTTCTTCCGACGCGGTCATGCCGGCGGATAGGCCCGCGAGGGAGGCGTCGCCAGCGTCAGCAGGTTGCCGTCGGGATCACGCACCTGCGCCAGCGTCGAGTAGTCGCCTTCAATGTCGTCCCCGAGCACGATCCCCAGGCCATGTAGCCTGCGGCGCTCGGCCGCGACATCATCGACGACAAGGAACATCACGCCCCTGCCGGCGATCTCGTCGTCGGTTGAAAGCGCTAGCCCGCCCTCATCGAAGAGCTCCCACTGCACAAGCGTGTCCATCGGCCGATAATCCGGTCCACGCCCGAGCAGCTTCGTATACCAGCCTTCGGCTGCCGCAAGATCTGCGGTAAGAAATACGGTGTAGATCTTTTGCAGGTTCATTTTGTGCTTCTGCGGGCAGATTGCGTGGGAACGTCTGCTCGACCAGAAAGGTGCCCATCTGCGGCGGAAGCGGGCGGCTGCCCCGGTATTTCTCCTGGATCCGTTTCATCGCCAGCCTGAAAACGCGGCACCTGAGACCCAAAAACTGGGCAGCGGCAGATCACCCGTTCTTCGCGACAAATACGTACGTTGCTCAAAAGTGCATCCGGCTGTGGTGAGGACACGCACTGTTGCTTGTTGATGACACGCCTATCCTTTTTGCGCTGCAGGGTTGAGACGGCTGCACTGTTCTGCGATGCTCAAGCTCCAAGTCCGGCAGCGCCAGAGGTAGACTGACATGAAAACGATCCTGTCCAACCAGAAAGGAAATATTGACCACAAGGACATTTCGATTCATGAACATACCGTTCCCGCGCGCCAGGAAAAGCACGCCGCACGATAGGCCCGATCCACAATTCCAACACTTCCGTGATAATGACGCCGCTCGTGAGTGGCGCCGTTCTCACATGCCCAAGTTCCTCTCTTATTATCGTCCGCACCTGCCCTTGCTGCTGGCGGATCTTTTTTGTGCAATCCTCGTCGCCAGCACGGCGGTGGCATTGCCGCTTTGCGCCAACTACGTCGCGAGCCACCTTCTCAGTGCAGAGGAACCCGAGGTCCTTGGGCAGGTTATTGCCATGGGCGGCGTCATGCTTGCCATATTGGCAATCCAGACCGTTGCCATCTTTTTCGTCGATTATCGGGGACACGTAATGGGCGCCCTTATCGAGGCGGCCGTCCGGCTGGAACTTTTCGAACACTGCCAGAAATTGTCGTTCAGCTTCTACGATCGTCAACGCACCGGGCAGCTGATGAGCCGAATTACCAACGATTCCCTATGGTTGGGCGAGCTTTTTCACCATGGCCCGGAGGATCTTGCCATTGCCGTACTCAAATACGCTGGCGCAATGATGGTGCTGTTTTTCATCGACCCGCCGTTGGCCGGTCTCATCTTGTTGCTGACCCCGGTGGCGGTCGCATATGCGTTACATTTCAATCGGCGCATGAACCGTGCACTCAAAGCCAGCAAGAAGCAGATCGCCGCCGTCAACGAGCGCGTGGAGGACGCCCTGGCGGGCATTCGGGTGATCCAGTCTTTCACAAACGAGGCCTTGGAGAGGGACCGCTTCGCCGAGCTGAATCAAGGGTTTCTTCAAAGCCGTGCCGAGGGTTATCGCAGCGAGGCCTGGTTTTCGGCTGGCTCGGAAACCTTTGCGCAGTTGATCACAGTCCTTGTCATCGTCGTTGGAGCCGTTCGCATTCTGACGTCGGAACTCACTGTCGCCGACCTCCTGACTTTTCTGCTGTGTGTGGCGGTGCTGGTCGATCCTGTCAAGCGGTTGGCCAATGTCGTGCGCCTCTGGCAGGAGGGCTACACCGGCTTCGTGCGGGCCATGGAGATTTTGAACGTCGCACCGGACATAACCGATCGATCAAACGCGCGTCCTATTTCAGCGCTGAAGGGAGAGATCTGTTTCTCCGATGTCACTTTCGGTTATGGGGAGGACGGTCGCAATGTGCTCGACCAGCTCTCCTTCACCATCGTGCCGGGAGAGTTCGTAGCCCTGGTTGGCCCTTCAGGAGTGGGCAAAAGCACGCTTTGCGCCCTCATCCCGCGCTTCTACGATATCCAGGCGGGTTCCATCTGCATCGATGGCATCGACGTTCGCGACATGACCTTGGCTTCGCTCCGACGCCATGTTGGGGTTGTCCAGCAGGATATTTACCTCTTTGCGGGCACTGTAGCGGAAAACCTGCGTTATGGGCGACCCGATGCAACAGATGCCGAGGTGAGGGCCTCCGCGCGCGCCGCCAATGCGCACGACTTCATCATGGAACTGCCCAACGGCTACGCCACTGATATAGGCCAACGCGGCGTCAAATTGTCGGGCGGCCAGCGTCAACGGCTGACGATCGCCCGCGCATTCCTTAAGGATCCAGCGATCCTGATTTTTGATGAAGCGACCAGCGCGCTCGACAACGAGAGTGAACGAGCGATTCAGCAGGCGCTGCTGAATTTGACGGACGGGCGCACCACACTGGTGATCGCTCACCGCCTCTCAACAGTCCGACACGCCGACCGTATTCTGGTTCTCACCGGTGATGGCATCGTCGAGCAAGGGTTTCATGACGACCTCATCGCCCAAAACGGTGTTTATGCCAACCTACATCGGGTGCAGGCGAGTATCTGACAGGCCTAGGTCCGCTGACTTCAAAACGCGTCGGCGACAAAATGTGGAACCAGTCTTGTGACCTGCCGTGTTTTTGGCTGCAGGAATCAATGCGCGCTGCGCCTGTCTATCTGTGCGTCACTACGCAGCCACGATCTGCATCGCCGCGTTCAAGTGTAATGCGAGCATGGCGCTGTAAAACTTTGAAGGTACGTTATTTTCGAATCACTAAATCGATTCCGATTTAGGGGATTAAGCAGTAGCGGTGTGAACCGATTTGGCCAATATGAAACCTGCTGTGAGTGCAACAAGGGATGCAAAGTTTCGCCTCGTCTTCGCCCGGCGACGCGAAGCGTTTGAGCTTGCCGACGGCTTGCTCGATGCGGCCGTGTCCTTGCCGCGGCGCGGCGATGAGGCTCGAAACACGTCAAGCGCCGCCACCCAATCCTTTTCCGTCATTCTCATTGCCGACCTCAAAAACCAGTCGGCACCCTTCGAGGAACCCGTGCCGGGCGGCAACCCGTCCAAATCACCTATGGTCCGCCTCCAGATGAGCCCTCCGGATGGATGCGGTACTCGATATAATCCATGGGGAGCCACGTCTCACTGCCGTCAAGCCACCGCTCCCTCCGTGCAACGCGGCCAATACCCAGTTCAAGCAACTGTCCTTCGCTCAAATCGTCGATTTCTCCCCGGATTGCCAGGCTACCTCCCCATATTCTCCACCGGGTGGCCAAGGTGTCCAGCCTTCCGAGAAGCCGTAAGAGACCGTCACCTAAGGGCTTGACGATCTCTGTCTTGACCTGCTGTCTCCCCGCCATCAGCAACACCGTCAGTACACAGCACAGCAGGCCAAGGGTCGATGGCAGTCCCTGATGTCCGATCAGTTGCATCGCAAGTCCCGTCGCGGGCGAGCCCACGATACCGCCGATGCCCCATACGAGCGCGAAGGCCGCGTTGCCGGCGATCAAGATTTGACCTGTGAAACGTTCGCCGAGTTGGATCAGCGTCATTGTGTAAATTCCGAATGAGACCCCGCCCCAGACGAATACGAGCGGCCAGATGAGCCACGTGTTGAAGATCGACGGCAACAGCAAACAACCGGCCAGCGAAGCCAGGGAACACAACAACATCGTCCGCGTCGAGCCGAACTGTTCGGCCACGCGGCCAAGTAAAATCTGCAGCACGGCATTGCCTGCGATGAAACAGGTGATGAGCGAAGCGATGCGTTCCTCGGCGCTGCCGAGCGTGGCGCCATAGACCGCGAACAGGGAAAGCAGGATCTGCTCAAAGGCGGCAGCAGTGAAAACCGCGAACAACAGGAGCGGCGCCAGTGCGAAGAAGCCGCCGACCGAGGTTACCTCGCCGTCATGCGGCATCTTCGGCAGGCGCGGCACGACCGCAAGCACGATCAGACCGCAGAGAAGGAAAGCCACGATGCCGATCACGAAGGGCGGCAAACCGTGCGTGCCGACCAGGCCGAGCGACAGCGGGCCGATGGCGAAGCCACCCGAAACGATCGATGAATAGAGGCCCATGATGCGGCCCCGGCGTGGCGCGGGCGTGATCGAGATCAGCCAGGTTTCGCTGAGCACATAAAGCGGATTGGCGAAGACGCCGAGCAGGAAGCGCAGCGGCATCCATGCCCATACGTCCTCGGTCCAGGCAATCGCGATCAGGGTGAGCGCGGCCAAGACCGAACACAGGATCGCAAGCTGCGCCCCGCCCACGCGCCGCGCCAGCGCCGGAAGGAAGGGCGCAGATACAATGAAACCCAGCGGCGTCATCGCCGCCGACACGCCGATCAATCCGGGCGTTGTTCCCCGCCGTTCCAGGATGAAGCTGAGGAGCGGATAGGTCAGCCCCTGTGCAACGGCGAACACCGTGACGGTCGCAATGATGCCCGCCATCGCCCCCCATGGGATCCAATCCTCTGGGTGAACCACTGCGGCACGCTGAAATTGGCGATCCAGTGTCATTGCAGCATTCGCCTATGCTTGCCAGAAAGGCTTGGCGATCTCTGCCTCGACCTCCCGTCTCGTCAGACCGACATCATCGATCAAGTGGGGACTGGCCTTCGACTTTTGCTCAAGTTCCCAGCGAAAATGTATCCGCCAGCGCCAGGTCGCGATGGTGCTTCGCAGGGTCGCCAGGCTCTGGTGCCAACGTGACACGTCCCATGGCCCTACGGGCGTTGCCGGCCGCGCTACCTGATGAGGTACCGACGCAAGGGTGGGTGTATCACGCAAGGCAACCTCCATATGGCTTGAGGGTCTGGGCCCCTCGACCTGAAAGAGGATGAATTCTGCCGGATACGAACATCGTCGTAATTAAGCTCTTCCAAAAAGTTCTCAAAAACTTCCAAACGGGCTATATGGGCCGTATGCAGGGATTGCGCTTTGCCTTTGGTCCGTTCGTGCTTGACTCCGGTGCGGGAACGCTCCTTCGGAACAATGTCCCCGTCGCCGTTGGCTACCGCGGGCTAAACCTGCTTGCGGCGCTCGTCGGACGGCCCGGCGAAATCCTGAGCAAGGCCGAGTTGATGGACGCGGCGTGGCCGGGCACGGCCGTCGAGGAAGGCAACCTCACCGTCCAGATCGCGCAGCTCAGGAAGCTGCTTGGTCCGGCCGCCGACGGTGACTGGATCTCCACGGTTCCGCGCGTGGGCTATCGCTTCACGGGGGCCGTCGAACAGCTTGGTGACGCGAAGCGAAAACCGTTGCCGCTGCCCGACAAACCGTCGATAGCAGTGCTGCCTTTTGTCAATCTTAGCAGCGATCCCGAGCAGGAGTCCTTCGCGGATGGGTTGACCGAAGACCTGATCACCGACCTGTCCAGGATCCCCGACCTGTTCGTCATCGCACGCAATTCGGCCTTTGCCTACAAGGGAAAGGCGATGGACGTGCGCGGGATCGCTGAGGACCTTGGCGTACGCTTCCTGCTGGAGGGTAGCGCGCGACGGGCCGCAGGGCGCGTGCGCATCAACGCCCAGCTGGTCGACGCGATCAGTGGCGATCATCTATGGGCGGAACGCTTCGATCGCAGCCTGGACGATATCTTTGCCGTGCAGGATGAGGTCACCAGCAAGATCGTGGAAGCGTTGCTCGGACGGCTGCGCGCGCCGCCGCCGCGCAATCGGCCCAAAAATCTCGAGGCTTATGATCTTTGCGTGCGGGCGCGCAAGCTGATGGATGATTCGCCACAGACGGCGCGGGAAGCGCATCTGATGCTCACGCGCGCGATCTCGCTCGATCCGGAATACGCCGAGGCCTATCGCTGGCTTGCCATGAATCACTGGATGGGATGGGTGCATTCCGGCGGACCAACTGAATCTTCTCGCAGGGTTGCTTTGGAACTGGCGCGGAAAGCCGTGGTTATCGATCCCAATGATGCCGGCTGCCACTGGGTCTTGGCTTACCTGCTTGCCTATGAGCGACGCTTCGCCGAGGCGGATGCGGAATTTGCCAAGGCGATCGAGCTCGACCCGAACGAGGCCGACACCTGGGCGACATTGTCCGACATCGCAGTCTTGGCCGGGCGGGTCGAGGAGGGGCTTGAGCACATTCGCAAGGCGTTCCGCCTGAACCCGTTTCCGGGAAGTTGGTACTATCTGACGCTCGGCCAGGCGCAATATGCGGCCGGCGAATACGAAGCCGCTGTCGAGACATTGCGCAGGGACGAGACTTATCGGACAAGTTCACGCCGTTTTCTGGCGGCAAGCCTTGCACAACTCGGCCGGCTCGACGAGGCGCGCGCAGAGGTCGAGCTGTTCCTCGTCGGTAACCCGGATTTTACAACTCGCCATTGGGCCGCGACAGAGCCATTCCGTGACGCTGCGACGCTTGAGCATTTCGTTGATGGCTACCGAAAGGCCGGTCTTCCGGAGTGACGCGCCGGGGCAAGGCCATTCGATCCGAAAGCTACCGGCCGCCCGACACTCGGCCGTTAAAGAAGTTGCTTCCCCCATACAAGAAAATTGAAGCGAACGTTGAGCTGGCGATCGGCCAGGGTTCGGCCTCAAGCCGGAAGCGAAGGCATGCAGATCTCCGCGTGTTGGCAGCAGAGCAGGCACAGGCGCTGCTTGATCGTGGTCAGCTGTTCGTATCGGGTTGCGCCGCGGCGGGCAAATAGCGCGATGACGTAGGCGTCGGCCTCAACCTGATTGGCAATATGATCGACCATGATGCCTGGCAGCAACTCGTCGCGGCGCAGATATCGGCCAAGGAAACGCAGGCAGCAGAGTTGTAGCGCATAGCTCAGCTGGGTCTCCGGCGTTCGGCACTAATTGCACAACCGACCGTTTATGAAGGGACCCTTATGCTGATCGGCTACGCGCGTGTGAGCAAGGGAGATGCCGCCTGGGTTCATGACGCGACCGGCTGAGCCGAAAATAGCCGTTCAAAGGCCGAAACGCGTCAGAACCAAACCGAAGCTTTGCCCGCTTGCCTTGCCGCCCACGAAGGCATCTTTCTCAATTTCGGGCCGGCAATACGCTTCTTCTCAAGGGCATCGTAATAATGATTGGATCGGGACGGTGGCTCGCCTGTTGAGGCTAACCTAATGTGACGCATAGCTAGACCCTCTGGCTTGCGAGCGTGAAGGCTAGGTTTCCCACGTAAAAGATGATCTGCGGACGTATCACCAAGCCATGGCGTGATAAGTAAACAGATCAAGCCATCGTTGACTTTCTCTCCGATAAAGATACCTTTGCGGGTCAATCATTGATGAGATGAATCGTATAGGTATCATTATGGATTATGAATCAGAAACGCTACGTGAAATCGGGGCACACCTTAGACGAGCGAGGCTTAGCTCTGATATGACGCAGGAGCAGCTCGCTGATTTGGCGGGGATATCCCGCCCCCGCTATCGCGACATCGAAACGGGAGCCGCCGCGGCCCGTACGACGACGCTTATGAATATCGCGCGCGCGCTTGGTCTGGAAATGATGTTGGTTCCACAAGCCATGGTTCCGGCAGTTCAGGCCCTACTGCGTCCGCATGATGAAGACGATCTGCCCGCTTTTGTGTCTCAACCTGACGAAGGATGATCATGGCTCCCGTCTTCGACGCACCTAAGGTGATCCAGTCATTGGACGTAATTCTGAATACACTGAAGGTTGGTACAATCGTCAGGACGCCGGGTGATTTCAACGCGTTCAGCTTCGATCAGGCATATCGCGAGACGGGTGGCTTTCCGGTTCTGAGCCTGTCGTTCCGAGCAGCGGCGGGCGGATTGCGGAAAGACCCGAGACCTCTGGCCGGCACCTTGCCGTCTTTCTTCGCGAACCTCCTGCCGGAGGAAAAGCTGCGCGAGGCGATGGAAAGACACCACCAAGGCAATGTGCGGCCAGGCAATGATTTCGATCTGCTGGCTGCGCTTGGCGCCGATCTACCGGGAGCCGTGCGGGTATTGGCCAGCAATGGTGCGATGGTGGTTCCGCAGGATACCTCAAAGAACAAACCTAAGGCACGGTTCTCGCTTGCCGGCGTGCAGATGAAGCTTTCGGTCATGAAGAACACTGGCAAAGGCGGCGGTTTGACCTTGCCGATGGACGACGGGCAAGGCCAATACATCGCCAAGTTTCCTTCGACGGCATTTCCGGGCGTTTCCGAGAACGAATTCGCCAATCTCGCGCTGGCCGAAGCGATCGGCATGGATGTGCCTGAACGCGAGCTTGTCGAGAATTCCGACTTCGACGGCATTCCCGAGGAATTCAACACGCTATCGGAGGGCAAGGTCCTTCTCGTCAAACGCTTCGATCGCGGAGCCAAGGGTGAGCGGATCCACATCGAGGATTTCGCTCAGGTCTTCGGGGCTTATCCTTCGCGCAAGTATGAGGGCGCTGCCTATCATGACATAGCCTCAGCCATCGGCATCGCCGTCTCGCCTGCAGTGGCGCTCGAATTCGTCCGCCGGCTGGCGCTGACTGTCGTTACCGGCAACGGCGACATGCACATGAAGAACTGGTCGCTGATCTATCCCGGCGATGGCAACAAGCCGGCCCTTGCACCACTCTACGACGTTCTGTCGACGGTGCCTTATATCCCCGCGGACGCCATGGCGCTTTCGCTTGGCGGGGAGCGATCGTTCAAGGCGCTAGCGGCACCGCGATGGAAGGCATTTGCGAACCGTGCAAGGCTCCCGGAGCCTGCCGTCCTGAAGGCAGTGGTCGAGACGGTCCAACGCGTCAACGAGCACTGGTGGCATCTGCCCGAGCGCGACGCTATTCCGGAAAAAGTGCGCGAGCGCATAGACGAACACGTGGAAGCGCTGACGCCGATACTGAACACCTGCGCCGAGAAGTGAAAGCCAAAGTCGGATTTTCGCCAAATGGAGTGATCGACGATATCGCCCGCGTCGCTCGGGAATATTTACGTGGCAGTTCGCAGAAGCGACCGTGCTTTGCGTTAAAATCATTGTTCCTGGTCTTTGAGGTAGGCCTGAATACCTCTGTCCATGAGTGCCGAATTGCGACGCATGCCGATGGCGAACGTGCGGGCGACCAGTCCCTCGCGAAGCAGGCGAAACATATGTCCGAGCAATCTTGTCATGTTTTTTTGCTTCCTTCGTTATACCGTTAAGTTCGCGTTTTTTGTGCGGATGTAGGCCCGCCAGCCGCCGAGTCTGGTCACTTCTTCGGCGCCTGTGACGGCATGAGCCTCACAGAGGAAACCGGCGACGCTGCTGCCGTCTTCGAGTGTTACCTTTCCAATGCCGAGCGGCCCCGGAATCTTCTGGACGAAGTTGCCGAAGGCGGCGGGTGGGAGCGCCCAGACTTCGACCTCAAGGCCATTGCCGGCGAACCCGGGGTCACGGATGAGGCCGGGTTTCGGCGGCACGGTGTTCGGCAGCACAAAGAGACGGTAGTCATTAGCCGTCCGGCAAGTTTTCAAGCGATATCCACCCGGTCCTGTCAGTTCGTGATTGAGCGGCATGCCGGTTAAATGGGCTCCGACGACGACGATCGGAACGAAGCCGTCTTCCAACGGTGCGACCCGGCTTGCTAACGGCAGCGATGCCGCTTTGTCCTTGCCCATGCCGGAGCCAAGCGCCCGGTGCATGGCGTCAGCAAACGGGGCGAGCGCATCATCGGTAAACGTCGGGCCGATCAGCGTCACGCCGCCGGGAAGACCATTGCGACCGAACCCCGCCGGAATGGCAATTGCCGCATAGTCGTAGAGATTGACGAAGTTCGTGTAGCGTCCGAAATGACCGTTCTTCACGATTGGATCGGCCAGCATCTCCTCGACGGTATAGGTGGTGGGGGCGGTCGGCAGCATCAGGATGTCCACCTTGACCCACTCGGCCTTCGTCCTCTGCCGCAGCGCTTCGAGCTTGTATTTGCCCTCGAAGGCGGCGACAGCATCATAGGCCTTGGCACCTTCGATGATCGTGCGAACAGTCGGGTCGAAATCATCCGCGTTGCTGGCCAGGAAGTCTTTGACAGCCGCCAGGCGTTCGGCGACCCAAGGCCCATTGTAGAGAAGTTCCGCCGCCTGCCGGAACGGCGCATAGTCGAAGGGCACAATGGTTGCGCCGAGCAACTTTGCCCGCTCTATCGCCGCCTCGTAAAGCGCTTCGACATCCCTGTTTTCATAGAATTCTCGCTCGGTGCTCTCCAGCACCCCGATACGCAAGCCGGAAGCGGGAAGGCCTGCGGGCATGGCGTGACGCGAGAAGGGATCGGCTGCGTCGTAGCCTTCCATCACTTTGCGGATCGCAACACCATCACCAACGGTGGCGGCAAAGACGGTGACCACGTCAACGCTGCGGCAGGCCGGGACGACCCCGACGTTCGGCACCAGCCCAGGAGTCGGTTTGATGCCCACAAGATTGTTGAATGCGGCCGGCACGCGTCCGGAGCCAGCCGTGTCCGTGCCCAGCGCGAATGCGGCAAGCCCTGAAGCGACGGCAACGGCCGAACCGGAGCTCGAGCCGCCCGACACATAGGCCTGATCGAAGACGGAACGCGGCGCGCCATAGGGAGACCGTGTGCCGTTAAGCCCGGTTGCGAACTGGTCGAGGTTGGTCTTGCCGATGACGATGGCGCCAGCGGCCCTGAGACGGGCGACCACCGTCGCATCCGCAGCCGGATCATGGGCATAGGCAGGGCAGGCGGCTGTAGTTGGCAGGCCGGCCACATCGATATTGTCTTTCACGGCAAAGGGCACGCCCCAGAGCGGCAGACTGTTTGACTCGGGCGCGCGTGCCAGCAGGTCACGAGCGGCAGAGCGCAGCTCCTCATCCGGCGTAGCGGTAATGAAAATCGCGGGGTCTGTGGAAGCGGCGCGGCGCGCGATTATTTCCTCAACGAGGTCGAGCGGCGTCAGGCCGGATTGATAGGCGGCGCGAAGGCTTGAGAGATCGAGAATTGTCGGCAGCATGTCAGCAGTTCTCCAGAACGACGATGATATCGCCGGCTTTGATATTTCGACCGGGCCTGGCACGCAGATCGTGGACACGTCCGGCGGCGTGGGCAGTGACGTTGATTTCCATTTTCATGGATTCGATGATGGCAACCGTCTGTCCGGCAGCGATGGTCGCGCCCGGCTCCACCATAAGTTTCCAGATATTGCCCGGAACGCTGCTGGCGACGCCGAAGCAGCCTGCGGGAATATCGCCATCGAGGCTTTCTCCAGCACTTTCGTTGCTGACGAAGCTGTCGAGACCTGTGTCCTTCCAACGTTGCCGCTCGGCATCGAAGGCCGCCTGCTGGGTGGCCTTGAAGCGGTTGATCGAGACAGCGTTCGTTTGGAGTTCCTTCTCATAGGCCGCATAGGAGAATTCCGTCTCCTCGATCCGAACGGGATAGCCGCCGTGCGGGAAGGCAGCCCGCGCCTCCGCCAGTGCGTCATGGCTCACGGGGAAAAAGCGGATCTGATCGAAGAAATTGAGAAGCCATGGCTTGCCCTTGGCGAATTCGGGTGTCTGCCGCCAGGTATTCCAGACCTGAATGGTGCGGCCGAACAGCTGGTAGCCGCCGGGACCCTCCATGCCGTATATGCACATATAGGCTCCGCCGATCCCGACAGCATTTTCCGGGGTCCAGGTGCGGGCCGGATTGTACTTGGTGGTGACGAGGCGGTGACGCGGGTCGACGGGTGTTGCCACCGGTGCACCGAGATAGACGTCGCCGAGGCCGAGAACCAGGTAGCTGGCATCGAAAACGATGTCCTTCACGGCCTGTTCGTCGGCAAGCCCGTTGATGCGGCGAATGAAATCGATGTTCGACGGGCACCATGGGGCATTGGGGCGCACCAGTTCCTGATATTTGCGCATGGCAAGTTCGGCATCCGGATCGTTCCACGACAGCGGCAGATGCACGATGCGACTTGGCACCTTCACTGCCTGAGCCGGCGGCAGGGTTGCCTCGATATCAGACAACAATCCGAGCAGACGCTTTCGAGTCAATGTCGTTCCATCATAATGGATCTGCAGCGACCGGATGCCGGGTGTGAGGTCGATGAGACCGGGCAGGCCGGCTTCCATGACGGCCTGCATCAGCAGGTGTACGCGCAGCCTGAGCGCGATATCGAGCGCCATCGGGCCATACTCGACCAACAGATTGTCGTCCCCCTGGCGGCGGTAGACGACTGAGACCGGGCGATCGTCGCGTGTCGCGACGATCGCCGAGCCGATATCCGGCGCGGGCCGATGAACGGCAGGACCAGCGACAGGATCTTCGCTTCGCGCGACGGCATGAAAGCGGATATGGTCGCCGGGCTTGAACTGCCCCATCTTCCACTGCTCGTCGCGGGCGATCACTGCCGGGCAGACGAAGCCGCCAAGGCTCGGTCCGTCTGGTCCGAGAATGATTGGCATGTCACCGGTGAAATCGATGGCGCCGACGGCATAGGCGTTGTCATGCAGATTGGAAGGATGCAACCCCGCTTCGCCGCCATCGCTTCGCGCCCATTTCGGTGCCGGGCCGATGAGGCGGACGCCAGTGCGGGCGCTGTTGAAATGCACCTCGTAGGCGGTTGAAAACAGTGTGTCGATGTCATCCTGCCGAAAGAAGTCCGGCGCGCCATGGGGCCCGTAGAGGACGCCGACGTTCCATTCGCGAGTGAGCTCGGCTGGTTCATCCGCAGGTACAGGCGGCTTGGCAGGCACGTTCCGTGCAAGGTGAAGCACATGGCCGGTCCTGAGCGTACCGGTGGCGTTGCCGCCAAACTTGCCAAGGGCGAATGTGGCACGTGAACCGAACATCATAGGGGCAGCAAGGCCTCCTGCGACGGCGAGATAGGCACGCTGACCGGGACCGTCAATCACGCCGACCGACAGCACTTGCCCCGCACGAATTGTCACAGCCGTGTTGTGCGGCAAATATTTACCGTCGCAGGTCATCGGCATCTGCGCTCCCCCGAGTGCAATCACCGTATCGGTATAGAACCGCAGCGTTGGGCCGGACACGGTCAGTTCCAGGGCAGCGGTTGTATCATCGTTACCGACAAGACGATTGGCATGGCGGAAAGAGCGCTCGTCCATCGGCCCGCTCGGCGGCACGCCGACATGCCAGAGGCCCAGACGACCCGGTAGTTCCTGGAGACTGGACTGCGCGCCGGGCGACAGGACCTCGATGACGTCCGGTACGAATGCGAAGTCGCGCAGTGCCGTCGTTGCCACCTTGCCGCTTGAAAGCAGATTGGAAGCGGCGATAGACCGCAGATAATCCAGGTTGGTCTCGATCCCGGCGATCGCCGTCGCGGCAAGGGCTGCCTGAAGTTTCGCGATCGCCGCCGGGCGGTCCTCGGCCGTGACAATGATTTTCGCAAGCAACGGATCGTAGAACGGGGTTACTTCCGTGCCGGTTTCGATCCAGCGGTCGATACGAATATCTTCGGGAAACACAACCTCCGTCAGCAGGCCGGCACTCGGGCGGAAATCCGCATGCGGTATCTCGGCATAGACGCGAACTTCGATCGCAGCCCCTTTCGATGTCAATGCTTCCGCCCCGGAAAGGACATCCTCGCCGGCTGCCTGGCGGATCATCCATTCGACGAGATCGATGCCGAAGACCGCTTCGGTAACAGGATGCTCGACCTGAAGCCGGGTGTTGACTTCGAGGAAGTAGAATTCCTCGCGCGCCGGATCGTAGATGAATTCGACAGTGCCGGCCGAGGCATAGGAAACCGAGCTACCCAGATCGGCCGCCGCCCTGTGCAGACGAGCCCGCGTCGCCGTGGAAAGTCCCGGCGCCGGCGTTTCTTCCACGACCTTCTGGTTTCGCCGCTGCAGTGAGCAGTCCCGCTCGCCGAGCGCCACCACCTTGCCCTTGCCGTCGCCAAAAATCTGTACCTCCACATGGCGGGCATCGGCAACGAACCGCTCGATATAGACACGCGCATCACCAAAGCTGGCTCGCGCCGTGCGTTGTACGCTTTCGAACGCGGCGTGCAGCGCCGCCGAATCCGGGCAGAGTTGCATGCCGATGCCACCGCCTCCGGCCGTCGATTTCAGCATGACCGGATAGCCGACCGTTTCGGCCGCGCTGAGCGCTTCTTCCGCGCTTTCCAGCAGGCTGCTACCTGGCAAAAGCGGCACACCGCTCGATTTTGCCAGTTCGCGGGCCGTGTGTTTCAGCCCGAACGCTGAAAGCTGCTCTGGTCGCGGGCCGATGAAGGCGATGCCTTCGGCAGCCAACCGTTCGGCAAAACCGACATTTTCCGATAAAAAGCCGTAGCCGGGATGCACGGCCTCTGCGCCCGTTGCCTTGCAAGCGGCAATCACGGCATCGACGTTGAGATAGCTTTCGGTGGCCGGCGAGGGGCCAAGGCATATCGCTTCGTCAGCCGACCGGGTCGCCATGGCAAACCGGTCGGCATCGGAATAGACCGCGACTGAGGCAATGCCCATTGCCTTCAATGTCCGGATGACCCGGACGGCGATTTCGCCCCTGTTTGCGACGAGGATCTTCTTGAACATGCTCATGCCACGGCGCCCGGTGCAGCGTCCCAGATGAGCACGCGGATTGGTGTTGGATCGAAGCCGTTGCAGGGATTGTTGATCTGCGGGCAATTGGAAATGATGCACAGCACGTCCATCTCGGCGACCAGCTCGACGTAGTCGCCGGGTGAGGAAATGCCATCGACGATCGTCATCTTTCCGTCGGGGCTGATCGGAACGTTCATGAAGAAATTGATGTTTGGCACGATGTCGCGCTTGCTCATGCCGTGGTTCATCAACTCGATCACGAAATTGTCGCGGCAGGCATGCAGGTATTTGGTGCCGTGGCCGAAGCGTACGGTGTTGCTTTCGCAGGAGCAGGCGCCGGCCGATGTGTCATGGCGACCGCAGCTATCGGCCGTCATCGTCAGCATGACATTGCCTTCGTTGGACATGATACGGGTGCCGGTGCCGACATAGGCGGAGCCCTGTTCGCGCATCGTGTCCTGGTTAGAGTAGCGCTCGGCAAAATCGTCAGCCTTGTAGAAAAGCGTATCGATCGCTTGTTGGCCGTAGCTGTCCTCGATACGGATCGTCTGTCCCTTGCGGACGATTCCGGACCAGGGCGCTTCAGCTGGAATGAAATGATCCTGCACCGCGTTTTCGACGGTGCGTGAGGTGTCGGTTTGCTTGAAATCGATCATGGTTCGCCTCCTCAAGCCTGCATCATGGCGTTGTTCTCGAAACCGCGAACGGCCTCCGCGGTTGCCGTGCGGGCGAGATCGTCGGCGGCCGGCGCGGCGGCGCGGAAGCGGGTTACAGTCACCGGTGTTGGCGCATAGACCGGATTTGGATCGAGCGGGTGCGGGCAGGTGGAGAGCGCGACAAGCATGTCCATCTCGGCGCGCATCTCGGCATAGTCGCCGTTGTTGGAGGTCTTGCCTTGCCAGCAAAAACCCCCGGCGTCGTCGATACGCACCGGCGCAAAAAGATTAATCAAGGCCGGCACATCCCGGCGGTCCAGGCCGAGCTTACCGGCGGCGAGGATAAAGTTGTCCCGCGTGTTGCGGGTCTTTGCGCCTGGATATCTGGCGGCGTTTGACGCCGCCGTCGAACCGCCCATCAAGCAATCGTGGGAGCCGGAGCTGTCCTCGATTATCGAGAACATCACACGGCCCATGTCCGAGAAGATCACTCGACCTTTGCCAAGCGCAGTCGTCCACTGGACCTTGACGGTATCCACAAGATTCAGTCGTTCGCTGGTGTCCGTCGCGTTCCAGGCGATTAGCGCAACGGTCGAGGCGCCGTCCTGCTGGTCGATGCGCAGCGCCTCGCCGCACTTCAGACGGGTCGACCAGTACCAGCCGCCGGGGATCGTTTCCCGATGAATGATCGCGGTGGACTCGATGGCCGGTGCGGGCAGCGGGCTCGGCGCCGGAAGTGCCTTGGGGGCGAACTCCAGTCCCTTTTTCTGGTGTTCTTCGTAACGCTGCCTGTTGGTGGCGATTTCTTCTGCGGAACGTCTCATGTGCATGGCTATTTATCTCCTGACGGACTGGAAGACGGGTCGTCCCGGCAAGGGCCCTGCAAAACGACCGGGCCGTCCCGGTCAGGGCTGAATAGAAAGAGCTCTCCGGCGCGGCGCGGCGGCCAGATGGAAATATCCCGTGCGATAGTGGCGCCGTAGCGCTCCTTCTCCTCGGGCCGGTCGCGCGGCCGCTCGAAGGCGACGACACGGGTAGCGAGCGTGAAGGCCTCGCGCATGTCGTGGGTAACCATGACGACGGTCATCTGCGTTTCGTTCCAAAGCCGTTTCATCAGCGTATGGATGTCGGCGCGAATGCCTGGATCGAGGGCGCCGAAGGGCTCGTCGAGAAGCAGGATCTTGGGCTTCATGATCAACGCCTGTGCCAGGGCCAGCCGTTGCTGCATGCCGCCGGAAAGCTGGGCCGGATATTTCGTTTCTGCGCCGGAAAGGCCGACGTCCGCGATAAGTTGCCGAGCTTCTTCGGCGGCTGCCCGCCGGGTTGAGCCGAAAAGCCGCGCCTTATAGGGGGATACTTTCAGTTCCTTGCCGAGCAGGACATTGCCGAGCACCGTCAGATGCGGGAAGACTGAATAGCGCTGGAAGACGACGCCGCGGTCCGGACCCGGTTCGGCGGGCAGCGGTTCGCCATCGAGCAGGATCGTGCCCCTGGTCGGCTGTTCCTGGCCAAGCAGCATGCGCAGGAATGTCGACTTGCCGCAGCCGGAAGGGCCGACAAGTGCGACAAAGGCGCGGGATGCGATCGTCAGCGAGACGTTTTCCAGCACGATCTGATTGCCGTATTCCTTCCAGACATTCTCGATAATCAGCTCGCTCATCCCTGCTTCCCCAGTTCAGACCAGGGGAAGGCAGTGATGCGGATACGGTCGAGGACGAAGTTGGTCACGACGGCAAGCAGTGTGATCCACACGACGTAGGGAAAGATCACGTCCATGGAGAGATAACGCCGGACGAGGAAAATGCGGTAGCCGAGCCCGGAATCCGACGAGATCGCTTCCGCGGCAATGAGGAAGAGCCAGGCCGGGCCGAGCTGCAGCCGCACACAGGTGATCAGTCGTGGCAGAATCTGCGGCAGCACGACGCGAAGCGCGATCTGCCATGACGACCCGCCAAGCGTTTCGGCCTTGACGATCTGCTCGCGCGGAAGCTCCAGCGCCTTCAAGGCCAGATCGCGGACCATGATCGGTGCAATGCCGATGACGATCAGCGCGATTTTCGAGGCTTCGCCAAGGCCCATGACGATAAAAAGAATGGGCAACAGCGCCAAGGGAGGCACCATGGAGATGACGGCGACGAAGGGCGCGAGCAGCGCCCGCAGATAGGGCAGCATGCCGATCACCATGCCGATCAGCAACGCTGTCACCGTTGAGATGCCAAGGCCTGCGAAAAGACGGATCAGGCTTGCAGCCGTATCCGACCACAGCAGGTAGTCGCCAGTGCGCGCATCCGGTAGGAATGCAAGCCGGTTTATGGCGTCCGCAAAGCCCGCAAGATTGGGTAACAGCTTGTCATTGGCGTTCTCGGCGAGGCGCGCTGCCGATCCTG
>UCOA01000103.1 GCA_900474095.1 Hyphomicrobiales bacterium
GCCGATATGCCCGCTTTTCCCAACCCCGGAAACGACGACGCGGCCGTTGCGACGGGCGATCAATTCAACGGCATCGACGAGGCTGCGCGACAGGGTCTGGTCGGCGGCGAAGCACGCGGCAAGCGCATTGATACCATCGACGGCTGTTGCGATCGAACGTCCGATGGATTCGGCTACAGCGCGTTCCTTCGGGGCATTCACGTCAACTTGCCTGAGACCCATCACTAGCGCTCCAAAGACGAAAAAGTAAGCATTCGGTATATCGAGAGCGCTCTCAGATCAAATCATATTGGCCAAATGAAGCGATTTTCCCGCAATTTCGGCAAAATAGAACGGGAAACGAACATACCGGCTTTCAGCCTCAGCTTGCACGTTTCGCGATGAGTTCATCTTCCGGGAGAATCGGTTGACCCGGATTACTGACAAAATCTTCCAGCGTCATCGTGTCGAGAATATCCGCGACGGCATCGCGGACCGTCGTCATCGATCGACGGACCTCGCAGGTATCCGGATCGTTACAGTCGTCGCAGACTTCATAGGCCGTGCGGCTGGCACAGCGGATCGGCGCCAGCGGCCCGTCAAGGGTGCGCACGACCTGACCGATGCGGATTTCCGATGCCGGACGCGACAGGGAGTAACCGCCGCCCGGACCCTTCTTCGAGCGCAGGATGCCCGCGTTCCTGAGTTCTAGAAGAATGGTGTCGAGGAACTTTTTCGGAATATTGTTGCGGCTTGCAATTTCGGTAATGAATGCGGTTTCGCCCGGATCGAGCCGGGCCAGATCGACCAGAGCCTTCAATCCGTATTTTCCCTTTTTCGTCAGCATCGCCGTTCGCTCTGTTCACAAACAGGCACTGAAAACGGCGCCTGTCTGCTGATTGCCATCATATAACCCGGCATATCACATGAGAAGCCGTGCCAATATACCGATTTAGTGAAAAGATGGCCAAACTGCGGATTTTGCGCAGATTTATCGGCTACGCGACGGCATAGGCGCCCGATATGCCGGGAAGCTGCGACACGGGCTGGCGACCACTCTGCGAAGCCATCAGGCTACGGACCGCAGCCCTTGCTTCGTCGGCCGAGCGGAAGTACCGCGAGTCCAGATCCCAGACATGATACTTCACCGCGACGAACTTCAACCGGCCGGCATCCGGAACCACAACACCCACGGCTTCTCCGCCGAATTCTATCACCTGCTTGTTCATGGAATAACGCTCCTTCCGCGCCGAGCGCGGATCATTCAAAATCGTGCACAAATTCAAAGAAGGACTGCTTGGATTCACATTCGCCGGAGAGGACAAATGCGGAGGTCTTTCATTGCGCGACAATAGGAACGCGTGCCTTGGAAGGCGGCGATGTGGTCACTGGCAAACATGGCTCTCTCCTTCGGCTGGACCCGGGTGGCGTGTTTCCGGGCAAGTTACAGACGCCGCTTCGGTGCAACCGTCAGCGGATAGTCACAAAGTAGAATAGACCACCAATTTAGTCAATTAAAATTGGCGCATCATGGAAAATAATACTCTTTCGTTCGCCATTCCCGTCAATCGCAGCAGATCATGTTCAAAAGCTGCGACATACAAGAATGAAAATCTAATCTTGGGAATTTCTCCCGTCCATTCGTGGAAACTATGTAAGCCATCGATGGGACAAAAAAAGGGCAGCCGAAGCTGCCCTTTCGATTTTTTCCATATTAACAGCAATCAACTCTTCGCGGTCTCGATCGCCGGGGCGCGGGCCGCTTCTCGATCCTTCCACCAGCGGCTGAGGAAGAGCAGGATCGGGCCGCCGATGTAGATCGACGAGGTCGTGGCGACGATCACGCCGAAAATCATCGGCCAGGCAAAGCTCTTGACGGCGTCGCCGCCCCAGATCGCCATCGGCACCAGCGACAGCCCCGTCGCCATCGACGTGAAAATGCATCGCGCAATCACCTGGTTGATCGACATGTCGATCAGGTCGGCGAACGGCATCGACTTGTATTTGCGCAGGTTTTCACGCATGCGGTCATAGACCACCACCTTGTCGTTCACCGAATAGCCGATCATCGTCAGAAGGGCGGCGATGGCCGTCAGATTGAAGTCGATGCCGGTCAGCGCGAAGAAACCGATCGTCTTGGTGATGTCGAGCAGCAGCACCGCGATGGCACCGACAGCGAAGTGCCATTCGAACCGCCACCAGATGTAGAACAGGATCGCCAGCATCGCGAGCGCGACGGCGAGGAAGCCGGAGCGGGCGAGTTCCGCCGAGATCGTCGGGCCGACGACTTCCGTCCGTTCGAAGCTTGCATCCGGCACGACCTTCGCGACCGTATCCTTGATCTTGTTGAGAGCGACGGTCTGCTCCTGCTCGCCGCCCGGCTGACGCTGGACGCGGATCAGGACCGACTGTCCCTGGCCGAATTCCTGTAGGGCCACTTCGCCGATGTTGAGCCCTTCGAGCTCGTGGCGCAGAGTTGCCAGCTCCAGCTTGTTCTTCGAAGTGGTTTCCACCTGGATACCACCGGCGAAGTCGATGCCGTAGTTGAGGCCTGGCGTGAAGAACAGGACGACCGAGCTGACCGACAGGAAGGCCGACATGCCGATGGCAACATAGCGACCCTTCATGAAGGAAATCTTCGGCAGATGCGGCACGCTGCCGAACAGCGACGGGATCTCCAGCTTCTTCATCTTCCGGCGCACGACGACTTCGCGCATCAGCAGGCGGACGACGGTCACGGACGTAAACATCGAGATGACGATGCCGAGCATCATCGTGACAGCAAAGCCGCGAACCGGGCCGGTGCCGAACATGAAGAGCAGGATGGTGCCCGCAAGCGTCGTGACGTTACTGTCGATAATGGTCGCATAGGCCTTGTTGAAGCCGATATCGAGCGCCTTCATCGCCCCTGCTCCACCCTCCGTTTCCTCTCGGATACGGGCGTTGATCAGGATGTTGGCATCAACGGCCATACCGATACCGAGGATGATACCGGCGATACCGGGCAGCGTCAGCGTCGAACCGAGCATGCCGAGCACGCCGATCGTCAGGATGGTGTGGAGCAGCAGGCCGACATTGGCGATCATGCCCCAGGCACCATAGAGGATGACCATGAGCGAGACGACGAGGGCGAAACCGGCGAGACCGGTATAGATGCCCATGCGGATCGAATCCGAGCCGAGGTTCGGACCGACGGAGCGTTCTTCAATGATGGTGAGCGGTGCCGGCAGGGCGCCGGAGCGCAACAGGGCCGAAAGAACAGTTGCTTCCTGGGCGGTGAAGTTGCCGCTGATCTGGCCCTGACCGCCGGGGATCGGTTCGTTGATGCGCGGCGCCGTCAGGACCTTGCCGTCAAGCACGATCGCGAAAGGCAGGCCGACATTGTCGCGGGTGATTTCGGCGAACTGCCGCGCACCCTGACTATCGAAGGTAAAGGAAACAATCGGCTCGTTGGTCTGCTGGTTGAAACCGGCCTTGGCATCGGCGAGACGCTCGCCGGAAATCGCCACGCGGCTTTCAACCGCATATTTGCCACCGTCATTGGCGCCCGGCAGGATGTCGACGCCACGCGGCGGCGTCGTCGTGTTCGGATCGACCGAGGTGTCGACCATATGGAAGCTCATCTGCGCGGTCGAGCCGAGAAGCTGGCGTAGCCGTGTCGGATCCTGCAGACCCGGCAGCTGGACGAGAATACGGTCCGAGCCGACGCGCTGGATCAGCGGTTCGGCAACGCCGACCTGGTCGACGCGGCGCCGGATGATTTCGAGACTCTGCTCGACGGCTGCCGTCATGCGGTCGCTCAGGCCTGCTTCGGTCAGCTTGACCGTGATCGTATCGTCGGCTGTGGTCACCTCGATATCCGAGCTGGACGAGCCGAAACCGAGCGTCCCGACCGGAGCGGCAAGTTCCTGTATTTTCGGCAGAACCTTTTCACGATCGGCCTGATCGGCGATTTTCACCGCGACGACGTCGCCTGCGATGCGGGCCGAGGAGGTCGGCACGCGCTCGGCGCGAAGCGCCCCGCGGATATCGTCGAGCAGCGTATTCAGCCGGGCCTTGCGCAGGCCGGCCGCATCGACTTCGAGAACGAGATGCGAGCCGCCCTTGAGGTCAAGGCCGAGTGTAACCGGCTTGACCGGCAGGAGGGCGGCGTATTGCTGTTGCACAGCCACCGGCAAAACATTTGGAAGCGCCGCGAGTATCCCGAACAGGATAATCGAGACATAGGCCAGAACGGCCCATTTCGAAGTGCGCATGTTGAGTTTCCATTATAGCCTGCATCCCTCCGGCAAGGCCCGGGATAACAGGTGTGATGCATAAAAAAGACGCGCAGACGCGCAAACTGGCCGCAAAGGCAGCAATCAGGCACTAAACGCCGGAGGGCCGCGAACGCGGGTCGCATTGCCCTGCGTCCCTGGTACCGTCACGTGTGAAAAAGCCATCGTGGGCATGCTGCCGTAAGCGGCAGCTGACACATAGAACGGTGTCGGCAGCACAAGCAGCCCCGGCCCGCCGGGTGAAGCCTTGCCGTCCGTTCGATCCGCCATGAACCGAAGATCCGAAACGGGAAAAGCACGAACCACATGCCGCGACAGCGTCGTATCGGAGGTGCCGCTTTCCGGTATCGAGAAATTGCCGGCACTCTGCTGCGCTGAAAAGCGCGACGAGAAGACCTGTGCCGAGGCGACGAATTGCATGGCAAATGCGGCCGCCAGAATCCAGAGCACGGCAAAAAGCTTGCCTGCCTGGCTGCGATCGATCCTGTTGCCGTTCATGCCCATCAAGGACATCGTCCTTCCCGTTGGCGGCAGTTTTCACTGCAGATCGCCGGACTGCACGCCGATTCAGCGCGCAAGCGGGCCTAAAAACCACCAGACGTGGCCAAAGTCAAATCTTACCATCCGGTGCCGCGATTGAACATCCTCGCCGCCAATATCCTCAAGCGGTGACACCTGCCGTTCGCGTCTGATGAATTTCGATCAGTGACGGACCACCGCGTTGGTGAGCCTCGACCAATGCCGCGGCAAGATCGCCGGCCTTGGAAAGCCGCACGGCAGGCACGCCATAGGCCGCGGCCGCGAGCAGGAAATCGGGAGCCGATGGCTTGACGCCTTCCGGCGTGATTCCCGCCTCGACCATATAGCTTTCGATTTCCTGATAGCCGTCATTGTTCCAGACGAGGAAGATCACATTGGCACCGGCATCCGCTGCCGAACCGAGTTCGGCCAGCGAAAACTGGATGCCACCGTCACCGACGAGACAGATCACGGGCTTTCCCGGATCAGCCACGGCAGCACCAACAGATGCCGGCGGCGCATAGCCGAGCGCGCCGAAGCCGGTCGCCGAGTTGAACCAGGATTTGGCGCGCGGCGCATCGCAATAGAGATTGCCGGCATAGACCGCTTGCGTCGAATCCCCGACGATCGTGCAGTCCGGCAAGGCGTGATAGATGGCGTCGATGACGGCGATCTCCGCGCGCATCTTTGCCGTCAGCCCGGCCAGCACCGCCTTGCGTGTTGCCGCCGCCCGTTCCTTGCCCCTGGCGGCGGGCTTCGCCGTCAGGAATACCAGCATGCCGGCCGTCGCAGCCTTTGCGCCCGACAGGATCGACAGCGCCGCATGCGGACCGCGCGCCAGCTGGGCGGCGTCGATATCGGTGCGGATCAGATTGCCGAGGATCGGAAAGCCGCCGTCGGCATACATGTCGTAGTCGGTCTGGCCCATTTCGGTGCCGAGCGCGATCACCAGATCCGCGTCGGAAATCAGCGACCGCACGGCCTTCAGGCTCGGGCTCGCCGGCACCCGCAGCGCATGGCCCGCCAGCATGCCGCGCGCATTGACAGTCATGACCACCGGCGCGCCGATGCGGTCGGCCAGTTCCGTTATCTCCGCCTCCGCCGTGATCGCACCACCGCCACAGATGATGACAGGGCGCTGCGCATCGCCGCACAGGATGGCCGCCTTCTGCAGGGTCTCGGCATCGGCCCGCGGCCGCGTGGCAGTCGCCTTGCGCAGAACAGGGATGGCTATCCTTGCGCTCATCACGTCGGTCGGGATTTCGATATGCACCGGCCCCGGCCTGCCAGAGGTGAGGATGGCAAAGGCGCGCTCGACGACGGACGCGAGGTCAGCCGGATTGAGCAGCGTCTGCGAATAGAGCGCCAGCGTCTTGATCATGCCGTGCTGATCCGGCAGCTCGTGCAGCAGGCCGCGGCCATGGCCGAGCGAATCCCGCCGGTTGACACCGGAGATGACCAGCATCGGAATGGAATCCTGCCGCGCCTGTGCCATCGCCGTGATGGTGTTGGTGAGCCCCGGCCCGGTAATGACCAGGGCAACGCCCGGCTTGCCGCTGACGCGCGCATAACCGTCTGCCATGAAGCCCGCACCCTGCTCATGCCGCGGCGTCACATGGCGGATCTTCGAGGCGGCAAGGCCGCGATAGAGCTCGACGGTGTGCACGCCCGGAATGCCGAAAACGACTTCGACCCCATTGGCTTCGAGCAGATCGACCAGCACCTCGCCGACAGTCTTCATCGCTTCAGTCACGCGCGGCGCTCCCTGGGCGAAAGAAGGCGGATCGCCAGCCTGGTGATCCGTCTGCAGGCTTCATCGATCGCCATATCCGGCACCGTCAGGCTGACCCGGATGAAGGATGTCGCCTCCTTGCCGAAGGACGCTCCCGGCATGACCGCGACATGCTCTTCCTCCAGCAGCCTCCAGGCGAAGGCGTCGCCCGTCAGGCCGGTGCCGGCCACATCGACGAGGATGAACATGCCGGCTTCCGGCGGCAGCGGCACGATCCCGGGCACGTTCTGAAGTCCCTGCATGATCCGGTCGGCGCGCGCCTTGTAGGAGGTGCGCATGGCCGCAGCCGTGCCGGTCTCGTGCGTCAGCGCATAGGCCGTCATGTCGGCGATAAAGGGCTGCACGCCAAACAGCATGGTTTCGGACACCGGCAGCAGCCGGCTGGCGAATTCCACCGTTCCGACGGCCCAGCCGCTGCGGAAGCCAGGGGCTGCATGCGATTTGGAAATCGACGAGACGACGATCGTCCGTTCGGCAAGGTCCGGGTTGTCGAAGGGCGAGGCAAACGTGCCGCTGAGGATCAGTTCCTCATAGACCTCGTCGCAGACGATCCAGAGGTCGTGCCTGCGGCAGACCTCGCCGATGGCGGCGATTTCCTCGGCCGTCAGCACCGCGCCGGTCGGGTTATGGGGCGTGTTCAAGAGCAGCACCCGGCATGCCGGCGTCACCGCTCTTTCGAGATCGGCCGCCTGCATGTGGAAACCATGTTGGGGCTTCAGCGGCACGGTCACGCGGTGCGCCCCCGTCGACTGGATGACGCCATCATAGGTGGCATAGAGCGGATCGCCGACGAGCACGCCGTCACCGGCTTCGACAAGACCGAGCATCACGGCAAACAGCGCGGTCTGTGTACCCGGGAAGCACAGTACGTTTTCCGCCGTCACATCCGGCCGGCGCTTGGCATAGCGCGCCGTCAACGCTTTAACCACGGAGGGTTCGCCTCGACCGTTGGAATAGCGGTAGCGTCCGGCGTTCATCGCCCGCTGCGCTTCTGCCAGCAGCGAAGCATCCGGCGGCACGTCAGGCTCGCCGATGGTCAACTGAATGATATCGGTTCCGCTCGCCTGCATCTGCCGCGCGCGGATATGCAGCGCCCATTTCTCCGAGCCGAGATCGGCCAGACGGTCGGTGATCGATGAGTAACGCATGGCTGTCTCCTGCCCTAAATCACGCTGTTGTCGCGTCGCCGGCGGGTTCTACCCCGATGACTGTCTCTTCATCCGAACCGAGCGGCAGGCCGAGCAGCGCCTCGATCGACGACAGCGCGATCGCCACCAGTTCCGCCTCCTCGAACAGTTCACCCGCAAGGCACCCCTCCAGCCACAGCCCGTCTATCATGCCGTTGATGGCAATCGCATGGCGACGGCAAACGGCTTCACTGGCAGGCCGCGTCTCGGCCACGAGAAAATCGCGGATCAGCCCCTGCAGGTCGTTGCGAAAGCCGAGGTAGCCTTCGCGGTGGATCGCGGCCAGTTCCGGGTCCACCCGCACCTGGCTGATGAAGGAGGCCCACAGCGACAGGCTGCGGCTGTCGGCAACCGGCGCGGTGAGATTGAGCATGATGAACCTTCTCAGCCGCCTTCTCGGATCACCGCCGATGTCCGCCGCCTTGGCCGCGAACGTCGTCAGCATGAAGCGATAGGCCTCGGCCACCATTTGATCTTTCGAATCGAAATAGTGCCGGACCAACCCCGCCGTCACGCCCGCCCGGATGGCGATCGCGCGCACGGTAGCGGCTCGCAGGCCAAGCGCGGCGACGGTATCGAGCGTCGCCTGGATCAGTTCCTGCCGCCGCTCTCCCTCCGGCGCACGATGGAACGTCCGACGGTTCATGCCGCCCGCCTGAGAACCGGCCGCGTCAGGCAAGTTGGCCCGCCTTCGCAAGCGATGCAGAGCGCATCGGCCTCGAAAGTCTCGACCGTGCAGCCAGCCGCTTCCATCGCTGCCTTGGTCTTGGGGAAGCCCGCTACCATGATCACCTCGTTCGGCCTGACCGGCAGCACGTTGAGGCTCAGCCCGTTGCTCGCATGGAATTCGTCGGCAGGCGCCTCGATGAGTGTGATGCCCCATTCCTTCAGCAACTGATAGAAGGATGCCGGCAGCAGCGGTGCAAAGACCAGCGCCAGATCACGCGACAGCGGGCTCATCACCGACATCAGATGCAGGCAGGCTTCCTCGCCATGCCAGAGTGGCAGGTCGTAGCCAAGCACGGTGATGCCATGGGGATCGAGCATTTCGGTGAGCTGGGCGATGCCCTCCTCGTTGGTGCGCACGCCACGGCCAACGATCAGCGTCTCGGCATCGAGCCAGATGCAATCGCCGCCTTCGACCGTGCCGGGCGCCACGATGCGGCCGAGGATCGGGATGCCGGCCTTCTTGTAGGCTGCCTCGTGCAGCGCCGTTTCCTTTTCACGCAACGGCTTGCCCATGCGCAGGAGGATGGCGCCATGGTCCGACATCAGCGACGGATCATGGGTGAACATCGCGTCCGCAAGCCCGTCGCCCTTGTCTTCCAGCCAGAGGATTTCGGCACCGGATTTTTCCACCAGGCCTGCAAATTCATGATACTGGCGCACCGCCTTCTCGCCATCGAAAGTCGGGCCATAGTGCCACTTCGCAGGATCGGCGGAAGCAAGGCTTTCGCCGGGCCGGCGCATCAGCACACGCGTCAGATTGGCCGACATCTCCTGCGAACCATAAGTCGTCATCGTCTGCTCCTGTTGGAAATTTGATCATGTGGCGGGGCTGCCAAAAAATGCAGCGTCGGCGTTATTATACGGTTGAATAATTTCCACACAAGTGCCACGATGGCCTTCATGGAACAGCGTGACAGGCAAAAATGCCGCACGAAAAAGAAAATCAGGGGAACTGTTTTCATGCGTTCGACACCGGCTCTCTGCCTCATCGGGGCAGATTTTTAATGACGAAAACCGCCCAGGCGATTGCGGTTACAAACCTCCACAAACGTTTCGGGCCGCTCGAGGTTCTCAAGGGCGTTTCACTGACGGCAAATGAGGGCGATGTCATCGCCATCATCGGCGGCAGCGGTTCCGGCAAGTCGACTTTCCTGCGCTGTATCAACATGCTCGAATTACCGACGTCCGGCTCGGTGACGATCCATGGCGAAACCATTGCCATGAAGAAGGACGGCCATGGCGGCCTCATGCCGTCGGACCGCAAACAGGTCCAGCGGCTGCGCACCCAGCTCGGCATGGTCTTCCAGAGCTTCAATCTTTGGCAGCACATGACCATCCTTCAGAACGTCATCGAAGTTCCGGTCCATGTGCTCGGCAAACACAAGGACGAGGCGATCGCGACGGCCGAGGCGCTCTTGCGCCGCGTCGGGCTGTTCGACAAACGCGACGCCTATCCCGCCTTCCTGTCCGGCGGTCAGCAGCAGCGCGCGGCGATTGCCCGAGCCTTGGCGATCCAGCCGCTTGTCATGCTGTTCGACGAGCCGACCTCGGCGCTCGATCCGCAGCTCGTCGGCGAAGTGCTGACCGTCATCGGCGACCTTGCCCGGGAAAAGCGCACGATGATCCTCGTCACCCACGAGATGAAATTCGCACGCAACGTCGCCAATCACATCGTCTTTCTGGCCGATGGCGTCATCGACGAACAGGGTTCGCCGGACGAGATCTTCGGTGCTCCGAAATCCGAACGCCTGAAAAAATTCATCAGCTCCATCCACTAAAAACAAAAAAGGGAAACAGCATGAAGAAGACGCTCAAGACCATCGCCAAGACCATCGCATTGTCGCTCGCTGTCGGTATCGCTGCCACAGGTGCCGCATCGGCCGAACCGGTCAAGGTCGGCTTTGCCGCCGAGCCTTATCCGCCTTTCACTTCCCCCGATGCCTCCGGCAATTGGGAAGGTTGGGAAGTTGAATTCCAAAAGGCCGTCTGCGCCGAGGCCAAGCTCGACTGCGTGATCACGCCCGTCGCCTGGGATGGCATCATTCCGGCGCTGACTTCGAAGAAAATCGACATGATCGTCGGCTCGATGTCGATCACCGAGGAGCGTCTGAAGACGATCGATTTCTCCGACAAGTACTACAACACCCCGACCGGCATCATCGGGCCGAAAGGCGAAGTCTTCGACGCGACCCCGGAGGGCCTGAAGGGCAAGACGATCGGCGTCCAGGTCTCGACCGTTCATCAGGATTACGCCAACAAATTTTTCGGCGAGAGCGGCTCTACCGTTAAGGAATACCAGACGCAGGACGAGGCCAACAACGACCTCGCCGCCGGACGCATCGATGCCGTGCAGGCCGATGCGATCGCCCTCGATGCCTTCCTGAAGAGCGACCAGGGCCGAGACTGCTGCGAGATGAAGGGCAACGTCAAGGACGATCCGGCCATCCTCGGCGCCGGCGTGGGCATCGGCCTGCGCAAGGGTGAGGACGAGCTGAAGGCCAAGCTCAACGCCGCGATCAAGGCGATCCGCGAAAACGGCACTTACGACACCTTCTCCAAGAAGTATTTCGACTTCAACATCTACGGCGGCTGACGGGGTTCGGTGAGGGCTGTTAACGCAAGCCCCTCATCCGCCCTGTCGGGCACCTTCTCCCCGCGAACGGGGAGAAGGCTAGGGTGAGGGCAAACACCTGCGCAAAGGTCGAGGTCAATGGCAGTCGACTCGTTCATAAACTGGGGTCTTCTCGCACTCGAACCACCCGGCTGGGGCGGCGTGCTGCTGCACGGCTTGCTGAATTCGATCCAGATCGCCATCGGCGGCTATGCCTTCGGCCTGCTGCTCGGCGTCGGCGGCGCGTTCGGGAAGCTCTACGGTGGCCCGATCCTGCGCGATCTGATGGAATGCTACACGACGATCGTGCGCGCGGTTCCCGAACTCGTTCTCATTCTGCTGCTCTATTATGCCGGCACCGACGCCCTCAATCACGTACTCGGCCTGATCGGTATCGGGACCATCGATATCAGCGGCCTCGCAGCCGGCATTTTCGTCATCGGTGTCGTTCAGGGCGCCTATTCCACCGAAGTCCTGCGCGGTGCCATCAAGGCCGTGCCTTCCGGGCAGATCGAGGCCGCCCGCGCCTATGGCATGTCGCCCTTCAAGGTCATGACCCGCGTTACCCTGCCCGCCATGCTGCCCTATGCGATCCCCGGTCTTTCCAATCTCTGGCTGATCGCCACCAAGGACACCGCCCTTCTCGCGGTCGTCGGCTTCTCCGAATTGACGCTGGTCACCCGGCAGGCGGCCGGGGCGACCAAGGCATACATCCTGTTCTTCTGCGCTGCCGGCGCCCTTTATCTGACCCTGACGCTCGTCTCGAATGTCTTCATAAAAATCGTCGAGCGTCACGCCCGGCGTGGTTTCGTGGAGCAGTCATGACCGACACGACCACGCCCGATGTCACCACCCATGCGATGGCGATCCTGCCGGAAGACCTGCCGACCGCCGGCAGCTTCTTCAAGCCGCACCGCATCGTGCTTCTCCTCATTGCCGCTGTGCTCGTCTTCTGCATCGTCTGGTTCATGCGCTGGGACTGGCTGCCGCAATATCTGCCGCGGCTCGGCTATGGGATTATCGTCACCCTCGCCATGCTGTTCAGCACATCGATCCTCGGCTTCCTGCTGGCGGTGCCGCTCGGGCTCGTGCAGGTGACCGGCCCCTGGCCGTTGAAGGCGCTGGCCAGCGGCTTCTGCACGATCATCCGCGGCACGCCGTTGCTCCTGCAACTTTGGCTTCTCTATTATGGCCTCGGCTCGGTTTTCCCGCAGTTTCCGGCAATCCGCCATTCCTTCCTGTGGCCGTACCTGCGCGAATCCTGGCCCTATGGCGTCGCGGCGCTGACGATTTCCTTTGCGGCCTACGAGGGCGAAGTCATGCGCGGCGCCTTTGCCGGGGTTCCCGCCGGGGAGATCGAGGCTGCCCGCGCCTATGGCATGAGCCGCTGGACCCTTTTTCGCCGCATCTGGCTGCCCCGCGCCATTCATCGCGCGCTGCCGACACTGAACGGCGAGACCGTATTGCAGTTGAAAGCCACGCCGCTCGTCGCTACCATTACGGTCATCGATGTCTATGCCGTCATCTCCAAGGTGCGGCAGGACACCTACATCACCTATGAACCGCTTCTGCTCCTGGCGTTGATCTACATGTGCCTCACCGGCATTCTCGTCGTCGCCTTCCGCACCCTTGAAAACCGCATACCAACCCGTGGTGCCTGACATGACCTTGAACGTGAACCTCGCTAACTCCATGCCGGAACTGGTCGCCATTCGCCACGATCTCCATGCCCATCCGGAACTGGGGCTGGAGGAAGTTCGCACCTCGAATTTCGTCGCCACCTGTCTCGAGGGTCTCGGTTATACGGTCACGCGCGGCCTCGCCAAGACCGGCCTCGTTGCCACGTTGAAGAATGGCACCAGCAGCCGCTCCATCGGCATCCGCGCCGATATGGACGCCCTGCCGATCTTCGAGGAAACCGGGCTCGACTATGCTTCGAAAACCCCTGGCCTGATGCATGCGTGCGGCCATGACGGCCACACGACCATGCTGCTCGGCGCGGCGCGCGCCATCGCCGAACGCAAGAATTTCGACGGCACCGTGCACCTCATCTTCCAGCCGGCCGAGGAGAATTTCGGCGGCGCCAAGCTCATGATGGATGACGGCCTGTTCGACAAATTCCCCTGCGACGCCGTTTTTGCCCTCCACAACGATCCCAGCCAGCCCTTCGGCAAGTTCGCTTTCCGCGAAGGCCCGGTCATGGCGGCCGTCGATGAATGCAAGATCACCGTCCATGGCCGCGGCGGCCACGGCGCCGAACCGCAGGAAACCGCCGACCCGATCGTCTGCGGCGCCTCGATCGTCATGGCGCTGCAGTCGATCGTCTCGCGCAATATCCACCCGATGGATCCGACCGTCGTCACCGTCGGCTCCTTCCATAGCGGCTCTGCCAGCAACATCATCCCCGCACGCGCTGAAATCGTCATCGGCATCCGCTCCTTCGACCCGAAGGTCCGCGATGAACTGGAGCGTCGCATTCGCCTCATTGCCGAGAATCAGGCGACAAGCTTCGGCATGTCCGCGACGGTCGATTACCAGCGCAGCTACGATGCGACGATCAACCACGAAACAGAGACCGCTTTCGTCCGCGACCTCGCCGTGCGATTCGCCGGCGCCGACAAAGTCGTCGATCTCGCCCGCCCCTACATGGGCAGCGAGGATTTCGCCTACATGCTGCAGGAAAGACCGGGCACCTACTTCTTCCTCGGTTCGGCGAGATCGGACAGCGAAAAGCCGCTGCATCACCCCGCCTACAATTTCAACGACGACCTGCTGCCGATCGGCGCCGCCTTCTGGACAGAGCTGGCCGAAGCCTATCTGGCGCGCCCGTAAAACGAAAAGGCCGCAGGAAGGGACATTCCTGCGGCAAGTCGGGACAGTCTTGGGCAAAAGTCAGGATCGAAGCTACTGCTCGGGCGGCACCTATCAATGGAAGAAGCGAACCGAACGCAACGCGGCGAAACTGTAGCCGGTGTCGCGGCGTTTCATGAGCGACGCCTGACGATGGTCGAGAACGAACTCGCCGCTCGACGTCGCAACGATCAGCACGGAATGGCTGCGGCCTTCCGGCGTCGTTACGCTGGCGAGGCGCAGGGCGCCTGCCGGCAGGCCGGCACGGATCAACTGGCTGCGCTTCATCATTGCGTGATCGTCGCCGGCACCCGGCAGCGGATTGAAAGAGAGGAATTCGCGGCGCGCCCGGATGTCCGGCATGACGCGGTTGACGCTGCGGTTGACCGAAGCCAGCACCGTGCGCAGCTTGCTCGTATAAGCGACGACGTTGCGGCTCGAGGTGCGGCATTCATTGCCGTATTGCAGGCAGAAAAGCCGGTTGGAAAGTGTCGCCCGCTCGCTGAACTCGACCGTGCGCACCGGCATGGAAGCGCTGATGGAGCGGGCGGCGGAGGAAATGCTCATGGCCTGCGACGGCGCTGTGGCCGTGACGGCGATACCGATCGACATGGCGATCGCAACGGAGATATGTTTCAACATGACCCTGTCCCTGGTTTTTCCCGCTCGTCTGCCCCTGTCCGGACAGCGTCGGTTTTGCCTGCCGGATTCATTCCGGGCGGTAGGGAGGCGCATCATGCTGCGAAACCATTTGGCCGGTTTCGTTCTCCGATGGGAAGACCATAGCTTTGACAGTTTGCGGGCCGCTTAAACCGATATCTACAATTTTACGCAATTCGCATTTTTAAGAAAATCCGATTCAAAACCCGTGACAAGTTGACGAAAATGCGCGCTGTCGCGATCGCCATGCGCCAGACGCAACTATGTCGCAGGCGGGAGATTGTCGCACTGTGACACTATGGTTGCAGCGATGTCATTGACGTTTCGCACCTCTGCCGCAGATTATGTCTCAAGGGTTCAGGCGCCGAGCATATCCGCTACGGCCGGGGACAGGCCATGGCGGAGAGGCCAAGGGACGGCGACCACCCTCGAAAGGATTGTGCCGTGTTCGAGAGCTTTGACGCGACGTTGCTCGCCCGTATCCAGTTTGCCTTCACCGTATCGTTTCACATCATCTTCCCTGCCTTCTCCATCGGCCTTGCGAGCTATCTCGCGGTGCTGGAAGCGTTGTGGCTGTGGAAGAAGGATCAGGTCTACATGGACCTGTTCAATTTCTGGAAGACGATCTTCGCCGTCGCCTTCGGCATGGGGGTGGTCTCGGGCATCGTCATGTCCTATCAGTTCGGCACCAACTGGAGCGTCTTTTCCGACAAGGCAGGCCCGGTCATCGGGCCGCTGATGGGCTATGAGGTGCTGACCGCCTTCTTCCTCGAAGCCGGGTTCTTGGGCGTCATGCTTTTCGGTCTCCACCGGGTCGGCCCGAAACTGCATTTCCTCGCCACGTTCATGGTCGCCTTCGGGACGCTCATCTCGGCCACCTGGATCCTCGCGGTGAACTCGTGGATGCAGACGCCCGCCGGTTTCGGCATGAACGAGGCGGGGCAGTTCATTCCGCTCGACTGGTGGAAGGTCATCTTCAACCCGTCCTTCCCCTATCGCCTGGTCCATATGGTGCTTGCCGCCTACCTGACCACTGCCTTCGTCGTCGGAGCGGTCGGAGCCTGGCACCTCTTGGAAAACACGGCGCCCCGCCGCTCGCGCACCATGTTTTCGATGGCCATGTGGATGGCGACGATCGTCGCGCCGATCCAGATTCTGGCCGGCGACTTCCATGGCCTCAACACGCTGGAACACCAGCCCGCCAAGGTCATGGCGATGGAGGGCCATTACCAGAGCCATCCGGACGGCGCCCCTCTGATCCTGTTCGGCCTGCCCAATTCGGCGGAAAAGCGGATCGACTACGCGATCGAAATTCCGAAGCTCTCCAGCCTGATCCTGAAACACGATCTCAATGCGCCGCTCGCCGGCCTCGACACCATTCCGGACAACCTCCACCCGCCAGTCGCCGTGATCTTCTGGTCCTTCCGCGTCATGGTCGGCCTGGGTTTCGCCATGCTCGGCATCGGCCTTTGGAGCTTGTGGTGTCGGGCGAGAGGCACGCTCGACAGCAGCGACTGGCTGCACCGCGCCGCGGTATTGATGGGCCCCGCCGGCTTCGTCGCCGTGCTCGCCGGCTGGATCACCACCGAGGTCGGCCGCCAGCCCTATACGATCTATGGCCAGCTTCTGACGGCCCAATCGATCTCGCCCATCGCAGCACCCGCCGTCGCCGCCTCGCTGATCGCCTTCATCATCGTCTATTTCCTCGTCTTCGGCGCCGGCACCTTCTACATCCTCAGGCTGATGAAACGCCTGCCGCGCGATCCGATGCCCGATCTCGACGAAGGACCGATCCGAACCTCGGGCATCATGCCCGGCCCCGCTGCCGCACATGCCGGAAGCACAGCCGGAAGCACACATGGGAGCACGCATCATGGCCATTGATCTCCCCTTCATCTGGGCGGCCATCATCGCCTTTGCGGTGCTCGCCTATGTCATCCTCGATGGCTTCGATCTCGGTGTCGGCATCCTTTTCCCGTTCTTTCCGGAAAAGCGGGACCGTGACGTGATGATGAATTCCGTCGCGCCCGTCTGGGACGGCAACGAGACCTGGCTGGTGCTCGGCGGCGGCGGCCTGCTTGCTGTCTTTCCGCTGGCCTATTCGATCATTCTGCCGGCCCTCTACGCCCCAATCATCGCCATGCTGCTCGGCCTGATCTTCCGCGGCGTCGCGTTCGAATATCGCTGGCGCACCAAACGCGGCGAGTTCCTGTGGAATTGGGCCTTTGCGGGCGGCTCCGCGCTCGCGGCTTTCTCGCAAGGGATTGCGCTCGGTGCGCTCGTTCAGGGCATCCCGGTCGTCAACCGCGCCTATGCCGGCAGTTGGTGGGACTGGCTGACGCCGTTCTCCATAGCCACCGGCTTTGCGATCCTGATCGGTTACGCTTTGCTCGGCTCGACCTGGCTGATCATGAAGACCACCGGCGAGCTTGCCGAAAAGGCCCGCAAGATTGCACTACGCACCTGTTTTGCCACCATCGCCGCCATGGGCATCGTCAGCCTCTGGACGCCGTTCCTCAAACCCCAATATCTGGAACGCTGGTTCGGCTGGCCTACGGCCATCTTCAGCGTCATCGTCCCTATTCTGGTTCTCGGTTGCTTCGTTCTGTTGCTAACAGGCATCCGCAGCAAGCGTGACGCACAGCCATTTCTCGCGGCGCTCGGCCTGTTCGTGCTCGGTTATGCAGGCATCGGCATCAGTTTCTATCCCTTCATGGTGCCGCCGTCGGTCACTATCTGGGATGCGGCAGCGCCTGATTCGAGCCTGTCCTTCCTGCTCGTCGGCGCCCTCGTCCTCGTGCCGATCATCCTGATCTACACCGCCTATGCCTATTGGGTGTTCCGCGGAAAGGTCGATCCCGAGGAGGGTTACCACTGATGACCGAGAACAGCCTGCCGAAAAAGCTCCTATGGTTCGTCGGCCTCTGGCTGCTTGGCGTCGCAGCCGTCAGTATCGTCGGCTTTGCCATCAAACTCTCTCTGGGTGCCTAGCGCACTGAGCAACGCTCCGAGCAAAGCCTCGCTCAAGTTTCCTGCGCTACCTCTAGGTCACACGTCAGCAGGCAATGGCTTCCCGAGGGAGACAGGACCGCACCCTCCTCCACGCAGATGCTGCTTGCCTGCTGATGTGACCATTTTCCGGATTGCCGCTCGCGGTGGCCGTTCGGCAAGGACCGCGACAGGCACGAGGCAACCATGACCAAACTCTCGATCTGCATCCCCGTGGAAACCGCCGCGCAGGATGCCCTGCCACTCGTGACCGCAATCTTGGCAAACCGGAACGCCGACCTCGAGATCGTCCTGGCAAAACCATCGGAGTTCGCGCTCTCCGATGCCCTTCTCAGCGCTGCGTCCGGCGATGGACGCGTAAGGATCACCGATGCAGATCCGGGCACGACCCGCCAACTCCTGTGGCGCCACGCGGTCGCCGCTACCGTGGGCGACTGGGTGACGCTCGTTAGTCCTGACGACATGATTGAAAGCGACCTGTCGATCATGGTCGCCTTTCTCGAAACAAGCTCCCCCGGCATCGATGCTCTCGCGTGGAATGCCTTTCAGATCGACCCTCATGCGGAACCAGGCAAGGCGAGTTCGGTCGCAGTTCCGGCAAGCTCTCACATCACGACAATCGACAAGACCCCGATGCTGAACGCGTTCTTCAATTGGGAAGGCAGCCTGAACAGTCCGAAGATGCCGTTCGGCCTCCATCACGCCGCCATTCGCCGTTCGCTGGTCGACACGCTGCTGCAACTCCCCGAACCGCAGGACTGGTCGACGCCGGTTCCGCAGTATGAATGGGCGGCAAAGGTGCTTCTGTTTGCAAGCGAGCTAGCCTTCTCCCCGCGCTCCATGTCGGTGCTTAGTGCGACGCCGTTCGTCGCGCAGGCGCCGTTGCACCCCTGGAATTTCCCCTTCCATTCGGGTCTCGGTCTTGCCGGCGCCGTGGCCGAAGTGCAGTTCCATGTCCTGCGCGAACTGTCCAATCCCTGGGACGCCGGCCACGAGGCCTTCGTGCGCGCCCTGATGATCGATTGCATGATGGAAACAACGCGCGAAGCCTATGTCAGCAAGGGCAACGGCTATTTCGCTGCTCTCAGCGAATTCGAAGGCGGGCGCCTTGCACCCCTGTTCCGCCCGGAATTCCACGATGTTCGTCCCAAGGATACGCGCCGCGGCCTGCATGGCGACGCCATCCTGGTCGACCGTTTTATTGGCGGCGCTCAGACGCCGCAGGAATTTTATGCGGTCGCCAAATCCCTGCTCACGCCCATGGCCGTTCTGTGCCGCCCTCAAGCAGATTGAATTACCCGATGACGGCGGCACTTCCCGGCAGAAGCAGGCGTGCGGGCGCTTTCGAATGGTGAAGAAAATCGCGGTCACCGGTGCGACGGGCTTTATCGGAAGGCATGTCCTCAAGGCGCTGAGTAAGCGACCCGTCGAGGTTGTCGCACTTTCGCGGCAGGCGAGCGGCCCACCCCAATTTACCAACGTCTCGTGGCGCAGGCTCGATATCGCCGCGCCGCCGGCTGATCCTCATGAAACCATGGGCCGGCCGGATATCCTCATCCACCTGGCCTGGGACGGACTGCCGAACTACCGCTCTCTCCACCACTTCGAAACGGAGCTGCCGCGCCAATACGCCTTCCTGAAACGCGCCGTCGAATGCGGCCTGCCTTCCCTTTTTTGCGCAGGCACCTGTTTCGAATACGGCATGCAGACCGGCGCGCTTGGGGAAAGCCGTCCCTGCGTCCCGGACAATCCCTACGGCTTTGCCAAGCATGCCCTGCAACTGCAGCTGAGTTTCCTTGAGCGGTCCATGCCGTTTTCCCTCACATGGGCACGGCTGTTCTACACCTACGGCCCCGGCCAGGGCGCGCGCTCGCTGTGGACGCAATTCCATGACGCATACCGCAAAGGTCACTCGAGCTTCGACATGTCGGGCGGCAAGCAGGTTCGCGATTTTCTCGCCATCGAGAAGCTGGCACAGTCCATCGCCGATCTCGCGCTCGGGCCGGGCGGACACGGCATCGTCAACCTCTGCTCGGGCACCCCCGTCACCGTCCTCGATCTCGTTCAGGGATGGGCGGCAGAACTCGCCTGGGACGTTCGGCTCAATCTCGGCCACTACCAATATCCCGATTATGAACCGATGGAATTCTGGGGTGACGACACCCTGCTCAGAAAGGCGCTCCTCGCATCATGACACGTTACCGTGATCTCTATTCGGTCGAAGATCTGCCAATCTTCCAAAACCGTATGTACGCCTCCGAGCAGGAAGCCATTCATTGCCCAAAGGGAAACATGCGGCTTGTGGAAGACCTCGAAACCGGGTTGCTCTACAACCAGCAGTTCGACCCAGACCAGATGGTCTATGACGAGCATTATCAAAACGATCAGTCGAGCAGCTCGATTTTTCTGTCCCACCTCGATGAGGTCGCCGGGATTATCGGCCGAACGATGCCATCGGAGCTTCTGTTGGAGATCGGCTGCGGCAAAGGCAGGTTCATGGACCTTTTGCTTGGCCGCGGTTTCAACGTCATGGGCGTCGATCCGACCTATGAGGGTGATAGCGCTCGGGTGATAAGGTCCTATTTCACAAAGGAACTCAATATGCGCGGCGACGGGATCATTCTTCGCCACGTGCTTGAGCACATCCAAAACCCGTTCGACTTTCTCTGCATGGTCCGCGATGCCAATGGAGGAAGCGGCAAGATCTATATTGAAGTTCCCTGTTTCGACTGGATATGCAGCCATAATGCATGGTTCGACATCTTCTATGAACACGTGAACTATTTTCGGGAGGCTGACTTCCAGCGGATGTTCGGCACGGTCTACGAGTCCGGGAAAGTATTTTCGGGACAATATATCTACGTCGTCGCCGAACTATCGAGCCTTCAACGCCCCGTCTATGACCCCGGCCACGCGGCGCAATGCACCGCCGGTTTCTTCAGTCAACAACCGGAACTTCCTGCTACGGCAAGCCAGCATCAGCGGCGCATCGTGTGGGGCGCTGCCTCCAAGGGCGTCATATTTTCGCTCATGTCGAAACGGCGAGGCCAGGCGGTCGACACGATCATCGACATCAGCCCGGCCAAGCAGGGCCGGTATATCCCCGCGACCGGGCTGCGGGTGCATGCCCCGGACGCGGTTCTTTCCACCATCCCGGATGGCAGCATTGTTCACGTCATGAACTCCAATTACATGGACGAGATCAAGGCGATGTCACAAAATCGCTTCGTGTACAAAGGCATCGACAATGTCCTTTAGTGAAGCCCTTGCAGAAGAAAGCTTAGCCATGGATATCTCAACTGCTGCGAAAACATTTCTGGCAGCGTCGATCGCGCCAAAATACTCCTATAATTTCGCCTGGCTTGGCCGGCCGATCATCCAGTACCCGCAGGATATTCTTGCCATGCAGCAGATCATCTGGGAAACGCAGCCCGACCTCATCATCGAAACAGGCATTGCGCATGGCGGGTCGCTCATCTTTTCCGCGTCGATGCTGGAGCTCAATGCGGCTTGCGGCGGCAATCCGGAGGCGAGCGTTCTCGGGATCGACATCGATATTCGCGCCCACAACCGGACTGCCATCGAAGCCCATCCGCTTTACCGCCGCATTTCGATGATCGAAGGCTCGTCCATCGATCCTGCTGTGATCGCCCAGGTGCGCGCCGCCGCCGAAGGGAAGAAATCCGTACTCGTCTGCCTCGATTCCAACCACACGCACGATCATGTCCTAGCGGAACTCGACGCCTATGCGGACCTGGTGACGGTGTCCAACTATTGTGTCGTCTTTGACACGGTTATCGAAGACCTGCCATCCGGCAGCTATCCGGATCGGCCCTGGGACAAGGGGGCGAATCCCAAAACTGCGGTTCATCAGTGGCTGAAATCCCATCCGGAATTCGTGATCGACAAGGACATCGATGAAAAGCTGCTGATCTCCGTCGCCCCCGACGGCTACCTGAAGCGCATCAGCTGACACAAAAAAGGTGGGCAACCCTGATCGCCCACCTTTTTCTACCATGCCGTGCCCGCATCGAACGCGGCAACACTCACGCGCTCTTTCTTTCGTTTTCTCTGACCAACTTTTCTATCTGTTCGAGCGGCACGATGATCTGCTTGACGATCTGGAAAAGCTCGCTGGGCGTGCCGACGCCTGCAATGTCCTCATCGATATAGAGGGTTTTGCCGACCATTCCCAAATAGAGGGTATCGGCTGGGGTCCGGTACTGTGGCTGGAAAGCCGGCAGGTACGCGCCGCCATCCCAAGCCTCGACCGCTGCACGGTAACCCGCAACAAAGAGGTCGAAATTTTCTTCGCCGGCGCTGCTCGAGCAACTCAAGGCACAGGCCCTGGCGAAATTCTTCTGCCATCCGGCCGGCGCCTTGTAGCCGTAGGTGTATTTGAACCATTGCTGGCACATGCCGATAGCCGCCGTGTTTCCGAGGAAAAGCGGGAACGGAAAATCCTTCATATAGGCATCGTTATCGATATTGCGGCCGATCTCAGACATGAACTGCGCGTGCATTTCCGCCATCCGACCGGCCGTATGGACACGCCCTGAATTGCTCGCGGCACAGACGCCTAGCACCGAAAACGGGCGCTCGACGTGGACGAAGGTGTTGGCGGTCACGAGAAGCTTGCACGTATTTTCAAAATCGACGACGGGATGCTCGAAATAGCGGCCGTTGAATTTGGCTCGGATCTTCTCCATCGTTTTGCGGGCGACGGCGCCGTGATAGACGGAAAAAAGGCAATTCGGATGGCCGGCCGCATGCGACCAATGGAAGAAACTGCTATAGAGGGCGTTGCGCGGAACCTGGGTATAATAGGCTCCCATGGGCACGGGGACCACGCATTTGCGCGGGCGGAAATCCGGCCAGTTGTAAGTCAGACGCGACCAGGCGATCGCTTCGACGGCCGGCACATCGGCCTGAACCTTTTCGATGAGATCGACCACATCGGGGTCGACGTAGTCGTCGTCGCCGATAACGCAGACGAACTCACCGGTCGACGCCTCCATGCAGCGCTCCCAGTTGCCGACCATCGGCAGGACCTGTTCGGCCGGCGGCAGGAACTTGACGCGCGGATCGCCTTCGATTTCCGCCATGAACGCACACATGATCGAAGGATCGTCCGAATTGTCCGCGAAGATATACTCGATATCCGTCCTGAGGTTCATCAGCAGGCTTCTGATGGTTTCCTGGAAATAGCGCTGGCGGTTTCGTGAGGGCACGCAAATCGTCAGTTTCGGCTGGGCGAACATGAAATTTCTCCGTTTGTCGCACACTAGTTGCGAGGGCTTTCGCGAAGCTTGCCCGCGACCCTTTGAACCTCAGCGGGTTTTCAGCTTTTCAGGAGCGGGATCGCTTGATAAGCAGCGTTGCATTGGGTCTTGCTTTGCGGCAAGCCGCCCGTGAGACATGACACCCGGAGAACCCGCATGCAGAAAAATCCGGCAGACTGCGCCTCGATGGCGGATATCCGCGCCGAGATCGACCGGCTGGACAAAGCGCTGATGACACTGTTTGCGGAACGCTGGGCCTATATCGATCGCGCGGCGGAGATCAAGAAACCGGCCGGTCTGAAAGCGGATATCCCGGCGCGCGTGAACGAGGTTCGACGCAACGCGCGAAAAAACGCCGAGAAGGCCGGGCTCGATCCCGACTTCTATGAGGAAATCTGGGCGCGGCTCATCCAGCATTCGATCGAGCACGAGCAGGTCGTGCTCGGTGAAGTCGAAAAGTGAGCCTTCGCGCTCAACCGATCTTGGCGCCGGGCGTGTCGGCCGCCTTCACCGGCGCGTCGACAACCTGTGGCAGATCGGTGAGTGCGCCATCGACTAAAGATGCACCGTCAGCTTCGGCACCGCTGTCACGAACTTGCCACCCCAATCGCTGATATACGAAAGCTGCTGTTTGATTTCGGCCTGTAGGTTCCATGGCAGGATAACCACCCTTTCCGGTTTTTCGGCTTTCAGGACGTCTTCCGTGACAACCGGAATGCGGCTGCCCGGGAGCAGGGTTCCCTGCTTGGCCGGGTTCTTGTCGACGGCGAACGGCAGGAGATCGGGCTTGATCCCGGCGAAGTTGACGAGCGTGTTGCCCTTCGCCGCGGCGCCGTAGGCGGCAACCTTCAGGCCCGCGCGCCTGCTTTCGATGAGGAATTCAACAAAGCCGTCGCGCACGGTCTGCGCCGCCGCCTGAAAATTCGTGTAGAAGGCATCCTCGAGCATGCCTGCCACGCGCTCGGCTTCCAGCGTCCTTTCGACACCTGCCGTTTTCGCGCGTGTCCCCGTATCGCTGCGCTGCGCGAACACGCGCAGGCTGCCGCCATGCCATGGCGTCGTCTCGACGTCGAAGACGGAAAGACCATTCGCTTCGAAGATGCGGGCAACGGCCGTCAGCGACAGATAGGAATAGTGCTCGTGATAGGCCGTATCGAACTGCGCCTCTCGCACCATATTGAGCAGGTGCGGAAACTCGAAGGTGGCAACGCCGTTCGCATTCAGGAGACGCGCGAAACCGGCGACGAAATCATTGATGTCGGGCACATGGGCCAGCACGTTATTGGCCGCCATCAGATCGGCGGAACGCCCCTCCGTAGCCAGTTTCTCGGCGAGTTCGACGCCAAAGAATTCCTCGACGATGTCGATGCCCTTTTTCCGGGCAGCCGCCGCCGTGCTTGCGGTCGGCTCAATACCAAGGCAGCCGATGCCGCGCTCTCTGGCATATTGCAGCAGATAGCCATCATTGGCGGCGACTTCGATGATGTGGGAGGCGTCGGTCAGGCCGAAACGGGCCTGCATTTCGGCGACATACTGCTTGGCGTGGTTGAGCCAGGAGGTCGAGAAAGAGCTGAAATAAGCGTAGCTCGACGAGAAGAATGTCTGGCGGTCAGCGAAGTCTTCCGTCTGCACCAGCCGGCATTCCCGGCAGCAGCGGATGATCAGTGGATACCAGAGTTCCGGCATATGGCGATTGACGAGATCGACATAGGAGTTCGACGGCGGAGCAGTGCCGAGGTCGAGGAACGGCACCATATGCGTCGATCCGCAGTGACGGCATCTCATGCGGCAACTCCGCGATAGTCCGGCGACAACAAGGGATGCGCCGCATCGCGCTGCGAGAGATTGATCACCGGCAGCGGCCAGTCGATAGCGAGCGCCGGATCTTCCGGGTTGAGCCCGCCTTCCGCCGCGGCGGCATAGGGCTCGGAATGGGCATAGATCATCCGCACATCATCGCTCAGCGCCTGGAAGCCGTGGGCGAAACCCCTGGCGATCAGCAGCGAACAGGCATTGTCGTCGGAAAGTTCGACCGCGAAATGCCGCAGAAAGGTCGGCGAATGCTGGCGGATATCCACGGCGACGTCGAGGATGCGGCCGCGCGTACAAGTCACCAGCTTGATCTCGGCATGTGGCGGGCGCTGGAAATGCATTCCGCGCACCGTTCCCTTGAACGCCGTGCCGGTTTCGTTGAGCTGCGCAAGGCGCCCCTGCCAGCCGAAAGCCGCAATATCGTCCTCGCAGAACAGGCGCGAGAGAAATCCGCGCTCGTCCGTCATCTTCCGGCGGGTCAGCACCAGCAACCCCTCGAGAGGGGTTTCGACTGCCTCGAACCGCCCGCTCATCCGGCCGCCCTCTGGGGCCCGTCTTCAACCGCCAATCCGGCAAAATCTCTGATATCGGCAAGGCAGAGATCGAGCGCAGCCCGGCCGTCGCCTTGCGCCCGATACCATTCCATCGTTCGCCTGACGGTCTCGGCAAGCCGCCAGCGCGGCTGGTAACCGAGTTCGACCCGCGCCTTGGCGCTGTCGAGCACCAGATAACCCGCCTCGTGCGGACCGTCGGTTCCGTCGCCGAGCATCATCGCGCCGCCGCCGAAATGCCGCTCGGCCATCTTCAGAACCGTGCCGACCGAGGCGGCCTCGCCGTGATCGGGTCCGAAGTTGTAGCTCTCTACACCCTCCGGCGCCTGCCATAGGTGTTCGGCAAGGCCCATGTAGCCTCCGAGCGGTTCAAGGACGTGCTGCCAAGGTCGCACGGACCGCGGGCGGCGCACCTGCAGCGTTTCGCCGCTCTGCCAGGCCCGCACCGCATCCGGGATCAGTCGATCCTCGGCCCAGTCGCCGCCACCGATGACATTGCCGGCGCGCGCCGTGGCAAGGCCGATCCGGCGGGCGGCAAAGAAGGAAGACCGGTAGCTCGCCGCGACAATCTCCGCCGCCGCCTTGCTGGCGCTATAGGGATCGTGGCCGCCGAGCGGATCGCTCTCCATGAAGGCAAGCCCCGTCTCGGCATTGTGGTAGACCTTGTCGGTCGTCACGACGACGATCGATCGCACATCCTCCGACAAACGCAGGGCGTCGAGCAGATTGGCGGTGCCGAGCACGTTGACGTCGTAGGTTTCCGCCGGGCTGCGATAGCCGGCGCGCACCAGCGCCTGCGCAGCGAGGTGGAAGACGATCTGCGGTTTTGTCTTCAGGACGTAATGGGTGACGGCGTCGCGGTCGCGGATGTCAATGGTGCCGGGACCGTCCATTGCGCCGCCGAGCAGCAGGTGCAGCGAGGGTTCGGTCCGTGGCGCCAGCGACAGGCCGGCGACATCCGCCCCGAGTTCCCGCAGCCACAGCGTCAGCCAACTGCCCTTGAAGCCGGTATGTCCAGTGACCAATACGCGTTTTCCGCGCCAGAATTCATTCGTCATCGGCATCACCATGTTTTCCACGGCGGAGAGCCGCTCTGCCAGAGGCTTTCGAGATGGTTCTTGTCACGCAGCGTATCCATCGGTTGCCAGAAGCCTTCGTGGAAATAGGCCTGTAGCTCGCCGTCCCTGGCCAGTCCCATCAGGGGCTCCCCCTCCCAGCTTGAATGATCCGCTTCGATCCGGTCGATGCAGCGCGGCGAAAGAACAAAAAAACCGCCATTGATGAAGCCGCCCTCGCCCTCCGGCTTTTCGACGAACCCCTGAACCTCGGTGCCATCCAGTTGCAGTGCGCCGTAGCGCGCCGGCGGCCGCACGGCCGTTACCGTCGCCTGCTTGCCGTGGCTCTTGTGGAAGGCGATGGTCTTGCCGATATCGACGTTGCTGACACCGTCGCCATAGGTGAAGCAGAACGCTTCCTCGTCCTTGAGATAGGAGGCAACACGCTTGAGGCGGCCGCCGGTCATCGAGTTCTCGCCGGTATCGATCAACGTCACACGCCAGTTCTCGGCGCTCTGGCGATGGAACTCGATGCTGTTTTGCGACAGGTCAAAGGTGATGTCCGACATGTGCAGGCCGTAATTGGCGAAATATTCCTTGATCACATAGCCCTTGAAGCCACAGCAGATGATGAAATCCCGTACGCCGTGGGCATAGTAGAGTTTCATGATGTGCCAGAGGATCGGCCGACCCCCGACCTCTATCATCGGCTTCGGCCGCAAATGCGTTTCCTCGGCAATGCGCGAGCCCAGACCGCCAGCGAGAATGACCGCTTTCATCGGACCTCCGGCTAGGCGCGAAAGCGGTCGCAGGCGGTGCCGACGACTACTTGGCGAAAGGGAAACGGGCGAAGGGGAGACAGATGAAATGAAATCAGGCCCGAATTGGCCCGCGATCGCGTTGATCCCAGCCAGCACGCCGTCTTTGACCGCACAGCCAATGGCTTTGCCGTCATACGGTTTCTAAGGCAGGGAAACGCCATGATGCTCCGGGTCCAGTCAGTCTATCCTGGCAGGCACCCTAGAAGCTGAAACTGTCGTCAAACTGGAGAGATTGCAGGCAAGCGCCGACTTCCTGTCTTCCCGGCCGAATATCAGGCCAGGAAGACATAAGCCCATCGGATTTCAATGGGCATTCTTGCGCATCAGATGCAGTTCCCAGTCGAGTGCGCTGCGGATGATACCGTTCAGGTCATCATATTCCGGCACCCAACCGAGTTCCTTCCTGGCGAGCGCGGGATTGGCGACGATCATCGCCGGATCGCCCGCCCTGCGTTCCGCGAAAGTGACGGGAAAGTCTGCCCCATGCACCTTGCGCACCGCATCGAGCACTTCAAGCACCGAGAAGCCATGGCCGTAGCCGCAATTGGCGGCGAGCGAGCCGCCGCCGGCGCGCATGCGCTGCAGCGCCTTCAGATGCGCCTGCACCAGATCCCAGACGTGAATGTAATCGCGCACACAGGTTCCATCCGGCGTAGGATAGTCGGTGCCGAAGACGTTCATCGACGCGCGCTTGCCGAGTGCCGTGGCGCAGGCGACCTTGATCAGATGCGTCGCCAGCGCCGAGGACTGGCCGCTGCGCCCCTTCGGATCGGCACCGGCGACGTTGAAATAGCGTAGCGCCGTATAGGTGAAGGCATGCGCATTGGCGGTGTCGCGCAGCATGATCTCGGTCATCAGCTTGGACGAGCCATAGGGCGATTCCGGCTTCAGGTTGACGCTTTCAGTCACCGGTTCCAGAACCTCGGGCGTACCATAAACCGCTGCCGTCGAAGAGAAAACGAAATATGGGATGCCGGCCTCGACGGCGCTGGCAATCAGGCTGCGCGACTTGACGGTGTTGTTCTCGTAGTAGCCGAGTGGATCGGCGACCGATTCCGGCACGACGATCGAACCGGCGAAATGGATGATGGAATCGATCTCGTTTTCTGCAAAGATCTGCCGCATCAGACCGGTATCTGCGATGTCACCCTCGTAGAAGCGCGCTTCGGGCGCAATTGCCCAGCGAAACCCGGTTGAAAGACGATCGATGACGACAACCTGTTCACCGGCATCGAGCAGTGCCCAGACCATGTGGCTGCCTATATAGCCTCCGCCACCCGTTACCAAAACCGCCATTGCGTGCTCCCGCGCTATTGAAGTCAGCGGGATATGACCCGTTCACGGCGCGATACACAAGGATTTTGTGCGGTGCCGAACGGTCAAATTCCACTCAAAGAGTCGCGATATAGCCGGCCAGCCGCTCGGCGGCCGTTGCGATCTGGCCGGGATCGCGCAGGAAACAAGCGCGCATGAACAGTGAACCGCCCTCGCCGAATGCTGTGCCCGGTGCGAGGCCGACACCGGTCTTGTCGACGATGTCGAGGGCTGTGCGGCGCGCATCCGTCACACCGTCGATCTTCAGGAAGGCATAAATGGCGCCGTCCGGCTTCAGGGTCTGGACGCGGTTCGTCGCGATCAGCGCATCACACAGCAGATCGCGAGAGCGGGCAGCCTTTGCGACGTTTTCGGCCATGAAGCCGTCGCCATGATCGAGCGCGACCACCGCACCCGCCTGGATGAACTGCGCCACGCCGGAGGTCGAATACTGGATCAGGTTTTCGAGCACCTGGCCGATTTCCGGCGGCGCCACGATCCAGCCGGCCCGCCAGCCGGTCATCGACCAGTTTTTGGAGAAGGAATTGACGAAGAGGACCCGGTCGTCCTCTTCCATGATATCGAGGAAAGACGGTGCGCGGATGCCACTATAGCAGTAGAGCGCATAGATTTCGTCGGCGATGATCCAGACGCCATGCCGGCGCGCGAGATCAAGAACCGCTCTCAGGTCGTCACGCGATGCGGTCCAGCCGGTCGGGTTGGAAGGTGTATTGACGAACAGCGCCCGGGTCTTCGGCGTGATCGCGCCCTCGAGCTTGACGATGTCGAGCTGCCATTTCCCGTCTTCGAAGCTGAGCGGCACGGCAATCGCCCGCGCCCCGGAAAGCTCCGCACTCGCCGCGAAATTCGGCCAGGCCGGCGAGAGGAAGACTACGTCGTCGCCCGGTGAGGTGACAGCTTCGATCGCAAGCTTGATCGCCTGCATGCCCGAGCCCGTGACGTAGAAGTTGTCAGCGGAAAGCGTCTTTCCGAAATGACGCCGATAATAGCGCGCCAGCGCCTCGCGCAGCGGCGGGATGCCGCGCTGCCACGTGTAGAAAGTCTCGCCGGCCTTCAGCGAATCCTGCGCCGCCTGCGAGATGAAATCCGGCGTCGGCAGGTCTCCCTCGCCGACCCAGAGCGGAATGAGGCCGTCGCGGCCGCGCGCATAGTTCACCAGTTCGACGATGCCGCTTTCGGGTGCTGCGAGCGATCGGGGACTGAGGCTGGCGAGAATGGTCATCGGCTGGCTCCTGTTAGCCCGCC
>UCOA01000271.1 GCA_900474095.1 Hyphomicrobiales bacterium
CGATTGTAGCTCGCGATCCATATTCGAACGGACTTCCAAAAGTCCGTTGAAAGATCGTGGACAGTGTCGCCCATCGCCTTGTGTTTGAGCGAGGCGAGCGATTTACCTCCATTTTGGTCTATAAAATCGAGATCGTCGTCCTTTTCAATCAGGACAGAACTACTTTCAGGTAATTCGAGAATTTTGAGTAGCGCAAAACGCGGCTGATAAATGTAGCCAAGTCCCTGTTGCGCCGCGGAATAAGGTGACTTGTCATCGTCAGGCAAAATTGCCAGCCTGAGCGCCTTCGCGCTCGCGAATGAGTGAATTGCCCAGTTTAGCCCCCCGATCCCATGACATTGACAGACAAGCGGCCAGTGTCGTGTTATCTTATTAAAAGAAAAGGCGAATACAACCCCAGCTTTGTAATTATGATTGATGATCGAGGTTTGCCGGCAAGGGCGTCAAGGTAATTGCACCTGGTTATGTCTCGACCCAGAAGGTCATGGATTACTGGAACGGATTTCCGGCCCCGATTGCTGCGGAGGCCGAGATGATGAAGCTGCAGCCCGGCGGCCAGATTACCTCGCCAGAAGAAATCGTGCTCGCGGCGGTGTTCGTGATTTCCGACGAATGCCCCTTCATGAACACCACTTGTCTGACGATTGATGATTGATGGCGGCCTGAGCGTTCAGCAGCATGCGTGAACGACGGGCCGAAACCGGCCGGTACTAACGACTTGGAATCATATCGCGCCAATAATCACGGGTTTGCAGTTCGATTCCCATCAAGGCGAGAGGTCCTATGTAGCGGGTCGGTATCTTCGACCCAGTCCAGGAAGGCCTTGATCCGGCGCTCGACTTTCTGAACATGGTACTGGGCGATGTCGGCAATACCGTGATTGAGGAATGGGTTGAATGCGATCCCTGCCGCACGTCGAAATATTGAGCCCAGGCGAACTTGTTTACGATGTCGGTGGGCCGCTCAAAAGTGTAGATCTTTATGCCACCGATGTTACCGGTCGCTTGGTTGCATGCTTTGGCACCCGAGGTGACGTAGAGCCAAATCGCGGATCGGATGTTGTTCAGAAACGCGGCGATCGTGCTGGCATGGTAGGCCAGCAGGTTCGTATGAAACTACTCCCAGCGGTCTGGCAAAGCGAGATAGGCACCGTTCTTGTCGATCGTGACCCCATTTTCCGCCAGGAGCGACCGCAGCCGATTCGCCTGCCCGCCGAGCCCAAGGAAATTATGCTTTTCGATATCGCCACTCATCCTGATGAAATAGATCCGCTTGATGCGGAGGCGGTCTCGGCATGAGAGGAACTCGCGAGATTGCTGATAGATGTGGCCCACTCCGGGCCTATATCTTGCGTAACGATTGCATGATCAGGTCGAACGAATTAACGGCCTGTCCGAACAGAGGTGAAAGGTGCCAAACGTCAAACCATTGATCCTACGATGGCGCGCGAGACTGCGGGGCTCAGTGTAGAAGATGCTGCTGACAAGCTCGGTATCGGCGATGCACGCGGTGCTCTGAACCCCAAAAACTGGACCTTTCACAACTGGAGTTTTCCGCGGTAATTTCCCGGCTGGGACGCGCGGATGCACCGTTGAAGAGTAGATGGCCAAACTCCACGCAGATGACAGAGATCGCATTGCCCAGTCCTTCTTTGAAGCGATCAGCAAGGGCGAGAAAGACAGTCAAGCCCCCGATCGGGCGCGGGATGTGGATTTGCGTGGAATGAGAGTCGGAGCCGACAAGCGAATGCGGTCCTCGGGAGAGGCTGCCCCATTGGTCAGCAAGTCAAGTGCATTCGATGCGATTTGCTCGAAAGGTACACGGACGGTCGTCAACGAGGTCGGTAAGTGGCTGACGATCGGAATGTCGTTATAGCCCACTACCGACACCTCATCCGGAACTGAAAGACCAAGGCGAGACAAGCTTGAAAGGGCTCCAATCGCTGTATTGTCGTTGACGGCGAAGATTGCCGACGGTCTGTCCTGCAACTGCATCAACTTTTCTGCGGCGTCGGCTCCCGCATCTATTCCGAAGGTTGAAGGCACGATCCAATCCGGGTGGACTGCGAGGCCGGCCTCGTCAATGGCCTGTCGGTAACCTTCGAGGCGCTGGCGGGCGCTGGAGGCATAGGATGGGCCCGCAATCACGCCGATTCTGCGATGCCCGAGATCGAGCAAATGCCGGGTCGCCAGATAACCGCCCAACCGGTCGTCGCCGATGGCCGACAGATTCCGACCATCTGTACGCAAAGCCAGTACGAATGGAATGCCACGCTGCGCCAAACTGTCTGCAAAATCGTCGCCTTCCCGGGCGGTCGAAAGGATCAGCCCGTCTACGCCGCGCTTCAGAAGCGATTCTGCAGCCACACGGTCAGCCTTTGGCTGATCGTCTGTTGTCGCCACGATGGCAAATCGGCCGTTGCGGCTACATGCCTTGGCAAGCGCTTCGTAAAGCATGGCCATGACGGTATCGGTCAGTCGCGGCACAATGACACCGATCGTCTGTGTGCTCCCACGCCGTAGACTCGCGGCGGATACATCGCGCACATAGCCCATGTCTTCGGCAATTTTTCGCACCCGGCGCGCTGTGTCGTTTTCCGAACGCGGTAGCCGTTCGTCGAGTATGCGCGATACCGTTGACTTCGATACGCCCGCAGCCAGTGCGACGTCGATTATTGTCACCCGCGTCTGGCGGCTCGCCTCTTCTGATTTCGTTTCAACATCGCTCATCGCTGGCACCAATCATTATTCTGAACTTTGACCATGCACTAAAAAGGGGATTGACTCCAACAGAATTGAAAACGATAGTGGGAACGTTCCCGCTAACGATCCCTAAGCTGCTTTCTTTCAACAGGGGCAGCGAGCACGACAGGAGGAGATGTTCGATGCAAGCGATGGATTTAAGAGGTTTGAGCCCCGCCCCGGTTACCGTTTTCACTCGCGACGGTGAGGTCGACTACGCTGCCAATGCACGTCTGGCCAAGTGGCTGGTCAGCATGGATGGCGTGAAGAGCCTGGTCATTCTTGGTCATGCCGGGGAGGGCACGTTTCTAACCGAGGAAGAGCGTCTGAAACTCGTCAAAACATATGTCGAAGCCGTCGACGGCGCGGTTCCGATCATTGCCGGCATCACCGGCGAGGGTACGAAGGTCGCAGCCGAAGAGGCCAAGAAGTGCAAGGCTGCGGGTGCAACCGGAGCGCTGGTCTATCCCAATCATGGCTGGCTGCGCTTTGGCTTCCAGAAGGGCGCACCTCAGGATCGCTACAAGGCGATCTGGCAGGAGTCAGGGCTGCAGTGCATCCTGTTCCAGTATCCGGACGCGACCAAGGCGAGCTACGACCTGGCTACGCAGCTGGATATCGCCACGCAGGATGGTGTGGTTGCCACCAAGAACGGTGTGCGCAATATGAAGCGATGGTATGTGGAAATTCCGGAAATCAAGAAGGCCAATCCGGATCTTCAGATCCTCAGCTGCCACGACGAATGGCTGCTTCCCACCATGTTCGATGTCGACGGTCTGCTTGTTGGATATGGCAATATCGCTCCGGAGCTTCTCATTGAATTGATTGCGGCAGGCAAGGCACAGGATTATCCCCGTGCGCGTGAAATCTTCGAGCGTCTGTTGCCGATCACGCGTGCCGTCTATCACCGCGGTTCGCACATGGAAGGCACCGTTGCGCTTAAGCTCGGCCTCGTACATCGCGGCTTGCTCGACCACGCAACGATCCGCGAGCCGCTGAAGAACCTCGGCGAAAAAGCTGAAGCTGAGATCTTTGCCGCATTTGAAGCTGCCGGAATCGGTCGAGCCAAGAACTTGATCGCAGCCGAATGAGAATCCGGCCCCGTGCTCTTATCGACGCGGGGCCAGTTCGCCCGCATTTGATGCAGGATCGACGCACAGTGTAGCGGAGCTGTATCAAGTTGGATGTCACGCCGCCGCACGGTTCGGGAGGACGAAGCGTGGACACGGCTAGAGGAGGAGGACACGCCTGTGCGTGAGCAAAATGATTCCGTACTGCCGGCCATGCGCGCCGCAACAATCGAAAATTCGAAAATGCCGACCGTGAGCTGGAGCAAGCGGCTGGCGGTGATAGGGCCGGCCTTCGTCGCAGGCGCCTGGCAATTTGGTCCCGGCAACCTGACCTCTGCCGTTGAAGCAGGCAGCGCTTACGGCTATGCGCTGATCTGGGTCATCGTCTTGTCGACTATCCTGATGATTGCCTTCACCGACATGAGCGTTCGCATCGGTATCGTTTCTCGCGGCTCGATGATAAAGACGATCAAGGACACGCTCGGTAAACCGATCGGCGTGCTTGCCGGGATCAGTGTCTTTTTCATCACGCTGTGTTTTTCGGTCGGAAATGCAGCGGGCTCAGGTCTGGCACTCTCCATGCTATTCGGCGGCTCGCCGATCGTGTGGACACTCGTTTGCAGCGTCGCCGTCGGGTTCATCCTGTTGATGCGCAACGTCTACGGCGTTGTGGAGCGCATCCTGCTTGCTCTTGTCGCCATGATGGCGGTCGGCTTTGTCTGCAGCGCCGTTCTTGCACGGCCAGACTGGGTCGCTGGCGCGGCTGGTTTCGTTCCAACCTTCCCCCCAAACGCTCAGCTCCTGATCATCGCTCTTGTTGGCACAAACTTCTCCATCAATGCGGCGTTTTTCACCAGCTACGCCACGCGCGCCAAGGGGACACGCGTCGATCAGTACCGGGACTCGACGATCACCGACACGCTTCCGGGCATCATTGCCCCAGGCATCATGACCTGCCTCGTTATCATGGTGGCGGCCGCTGTGCTGGGTCATACAGGGGAACGCGTTCAGACACTGGTGCAACTGGCCAATGTCTTCCAGCCCTTGGCGGGGTCCGTGGGCAGCACGCTCTTCGTTCTCGGCTTCTTCGCTGCCGCTTTCTCGTCCATGCTCGCCAATGCAACCGCAGGCGGGACGCTGCTCTCGGATGGCGTTGGTTGGGGTGGTTCGTTCGATGCCCTGCGCACGAAAATCCTAGTCGGATGTGTACTTGGCTTCGGCGCTCTCGTGGTCGCGCTTGCACCCGGGTCACGAGTTCAGCTGATTATCTTCGCCCAAGCCATGACGGTACTGGTGGCGCCGTTCCTGGCAGGCCTGATGTTGATCATTTCCAATCGTGAGGAGATGGGCGCGTTGCGAAACAAGTTGTTTCAGAACCTGCTTGGCGCTTGCGGCTTTCTTTCGATCCTGGCTGCAAGTGGTCTCCTTATCTACAAGCTGTCCAGCATGCTCGGAGCTTGACGACAACAGACACTGAATTTTTGTTCGGCACGGGGTTCGATGAAACCCGTGCCGGTTCGTTCAATCTCTCGTCACTCAGCCTTTTGCGTGCGCGCCGCATTATAGGTGTTGGCATTTCGCGCGATTGATCTTGTCTCGCTGAGTTGCTGATCGATCAGCCTCGCGGATCGCGATGAAGTTTCCCATTCTTGTAGCGCTATGAGAGAGCACAATGGTAGAGCCGAAGTCCGTCTTGGTGAAGGGGCTCGCGATCTGGGTCTTTCTGGACCAAGGGGAAAGCAAGATATGCGACGTGAATATGGTCCGCACTATTCTGCTGGTTCACGACTAGGATTAGCGTCTGCTTCGCCATTCTCCGCTGGGATGTTGGAGGGGGGGTGCAACATCGCAGCGGGCACTTTTGAGTGCCTAGTTTAGCAGGTCTCATCCTAATCTTCATCCGTAGCGCGTGACGGCGAGATCACTAGCGTCGATCTCGGGCTGCCTGCCTGAAATAAGGTCGGCAATCACCCGAGCGGAACCGGAGCTCATCGTCCAGCCGAGTGTGCCGTGCCCAGTGTTGAGAAAGAGGCCGGCAATCTTCGTCGGCCCAATGACCGGAGTCCCATCCGGCGTCATCGGGCGCAGGCCCGACCAGAAGCTGGCCCTCGACACGTCACCGCCCGGGAAGAGATCGGTCACGGAATGCTGGAGCGTCAGGCGACGCGGTTCGCCCAGATCGTTGGTGTAGCCGGAGATTTCCGCCATGCCTCCGACACGGATCCGGTCGCCAAGGCGCGTGATGGCAATCTTGTAGGTCTCGTCCATAACGGTGGAGACCGGAGCGCGGCTCTCGTCGGTGATCGGGATGGTGAGCGAATAGCCCTTGACCGGATAAACCGGCAGACGGATGCCGTGCGGGCGAACGAGAAGCGGAGAGAAGCTGCCAAGCGCCACGACGACAGCATCGGCCTCAAGTCGGCCATGGGCGGTGACGACGCCGGTGACACGTCCGCCCTCCACGTCGAGCCCGCGGATGATGCTGCCGTAGGTGAAGCGAACACCGAGGGCTGCGGCTTTGGCGGCAAGCGCACTGGAGAACTTGAAGCAGTCGCCGGTCTCGTCTTTCGGTGTCAGCAGTCCCCCGACGATCTTTTCGCGCACGTGCTTCAACGCCGGCTCGACGCGGATGCAGCCTTCCGGGTCGAGCACTTCATAGGGAATGCCATCGACGGCGAGCGCCTTAACGTCCTTGGCGGACGCGTCGAGTTGGGCCTCCGTGCGGAAGAGCTGCAACGTGCCCTGCATGCGCTCGTCATAGGAGATGCCGGTCTCCTCGCGCATGGCGGCAAGCGCAATGCGGCTGTAGTCGGCGAGGCGCAGCATGCGACTTTTGTTCAGCGCATAGCGGGCGGAGGTGCAGTTGCGCAGCATCTGCGCCATCCAGCTCAGCATCGCCATGTCGATCTTGGGGCGCAGGATGAGCGGAGCATGCTCCATGAACAGCCATTTCATCGCCTTCATGGGAATGCCGGGCGCTGCCCAAGGCGAGCAATAGCCGAAGGAAACTTCGCCAGCATTGGCAAAGCTGGTTTCCAGCGCCGGACCGGGCTGGCGGTCGATGACCGTGACCTCATGGCCTGCTCGCGCAAGCTGGTAGGCCGATGTGACGCCGACGATGCCGGCGCCGAGAACGATGATTTTCATGATGCCCTCGATTGAAGAGATGGTGTCAGCGATAGGTGCGCTGGTAGCGGTTCCCGAGACCGGTCAGGATTTCGTAGGAAATGGTGTTGGCGTCGCGAGCCACGTCTTCCAGCGTCTGGTGCGGGCCTAACATCTCGACGCGGCTGCCGAGCGTGAGGCGGCCTTCCGGCAGGGCGGAGATGTCGATGGTGATGCTGTCCATGGAGACGCGTCCGATGATGGGCAGACGAATACCGTCGCAATAGACTGCGCCACACCCCGAAAGGCTGCGCGGCAGGCCGTCCGCATAGCCGGCGGCTATGGTGGCAAGGCGCGTTTCGCCTGCGACAACATGGCTGCCGCTGTAGCCGACACGTGCGCCCGCCCGCACCGTGCGGGTCTGCACCACGCTGATGTCGAGGCTCACGACCGGCTCAAAGGGATTTACACCACCGACGTTGGGTGCGCCGCCATAGAGGGCGATGCCGGGGCGGGCGAGCACGCCATGATAGGATCGACCGAGGAAGATGCCGCCGGAATTGGCAAAGCAGACGTTGATTTGCGGAAAGGCGGCTGCGACCACCTGCATCTCCGCAAGCTGGCTTTCATTCTGTCCACTACCGGCATCGTCCGCACTGGCAAGGTGGCTCATCACGAACAGCACCGCGATGCTGGTTTCGGATTTCACTAACTCGGCGAGGGCGTCGCGCTCCTCTGGCGGTACGCCGAGGCGCGACATGCCGGTGTCAAACTGGAGCACAGTGGGCAGGGCGTGGCCGGCCGCCCTCGCAGCACCCGCCCATCGTCGCCACTGGTCGAGCGAATTGATGACCGGTACGATGCCATGACGTGCGCAGTCGCTTTCGTTGCCCGGCTGAAGGCCGTTCAGCACGAAGATGCGGGCATCGTCGGCCAGAAGCGGGCGCAGCTTCAGCGCCTCGACGAACTGGGCGACGAAGAAGTGGCGGCAGCCCTTCGCGTAAAGGTGGGTCGCAACCCGGTCGGCGCCTAACCCGTAAGCATCGGCTTTGACCACGGCGGCGGCGCCTGCCGGGGAAACCTCCTTGACAAGTCGCTCATAATTGCGGGCGAGCGCTGTCAGATCGATCGTGAGATAGCCAGAAGCGGCGCGGATCCCCTCGCTGATGTTCCGTGATGTCACGCCGTCCATACTCGCCCCTATCTTTTCATCTAAAGACTAGTGAAACGATCGTGGAATTTCCGGCCGATGCGCGCTTGATTATTGCGATTCCGCATGATTGTTGGAGGAATCGTTGATGTTTTGGAACAATCTGCAATGGCCTCTGTTGATACAATTGACCGCAACATCTTGCGGCTTCTCCGGCTCAATGCGCGCAGGAGCAACGCGGCCCTCGCCGCCGAAGTTGGGCTCTCGCCCTCGGCTTGCCTGAGGCGGATCAAGCTGTTGGAGGCAAGCGGTGTCATCAGAGGGTATACGGCGCTCATCGATGCAACGAATGCGGCGTCTACGATTGCCGTCATTATCAACATCACCCTTGAACGTCAGACGGAGGATTGTCTTGATCGTTTTGAGGCCGCTGTACGTAGGTATCCCGAGATCCAGGAATGTTTTCTGATGACCGGCGGCTCCGATTATCTGTTACGCGTCGAAGTGGAAAATGCCATCGAATTCGAACGAATACACAAGGAAATACTTTCGAAGCTTCCGGGAGTGCTTCGCATTCACTCGAGTTTTTCGATCCGCAATGTCTTGGTGACCCGCGCGAAGGTACGTCGATAGAGAACCGGAGCATTGCCCAGGTAAGGTGGTTTCGCTTGAAGGACTGTTTTCTTTACACATATTTGTCTCCAGCCGAGACGAATACGGCAAGGCTGGAGATGCTGTCGACGTCACAAGTCAAATGCCAAGTTTGAATTTAGCCGGCGCCTTTTGGGCATGTTGTATGCCTTTACGCCGCCATGCGACCCGCGTCCTGGTTGCGCCCGATGCGGAACTGCTCCAGGCGGCTCGTCAGGGCTCTGACCTCGCTGGCAAGTGTGTGGGTCGCCGCGTTGGATTCTTCGACCATTGCAGCATTCTGTTGGGTCATCCGATCCATCTGTCCAACGGCGGTATTGATCTCTTGAAGGCTGCTGGCCTGTTCGCGCGCGGCACCCACAATGGCCTCCACATGGCGATTAATCTCTTGGACCTCTTGCACGATCGTCTCCAACTCTTCACCGGTCTGTCCAACGAGTGAAACGCCTTCCGCAACCTGACTGCTCGACGTGTTGATGAGAGCCTTGATCTCCTTTGCTGCCTGCGCAGAGCGCTGCGCCAGCTCTCGAACTTCCTGCGCTACGACAGCGAAGCCCTTACCAGCCTCACCAGCACGGGCGGCCTCTACGCCAGCGTTAAGGGCGAGAAGGTTGGTCTGGAA
>UCOA01000044.1 GCA_900474095.1 Hyphomicrobiales bacterium
GCTTGCCGAACCGGCCGAGCGGGTACGCGAGCTGAAATCGCACGAGGGCTCAGCCATCACACTGGCGACCAGGGCGGACTATGAGCCGATCTTCGATTTCGCCCGCGCCACCGGCCTACGGCTAGAGGAATGCCTCTTGAAGTGGTCGGAAGTGGACTGGCAAACGGGATGGATCGTCAAGACCGGTAAGGGTGGCCGGCTGGTGAAGACGGCAATCACGCCGACTGTTCGCGAGATCCTGTTGCCTCTGCGCGGCCACAACGCGGAATGGGTGTTCACCTATCAGGCCGCTCGCGTCCGCAAGGCCAAATCTGCCTATAAGGGCGACGGCGAGGCTCGTCTTCGCGGCCAGCGCTACCCGATCACCTACAATGGCTTGAAGTCGCAATGGAAACAAATCCGCGCGGCGGCTTCTGTCGAGGACTTCCGCTTCCATGATTTCCGCCACGACCTGGCAACCAAGCTCCTGCGCGCCACCGGCAATTTGAAGATGGTCCAGAAGGCCCTCAGCCATGCCGATATTAAGACCACGACGCGCTATGCGCATGTGCTCGACGAGGAGGTTGCAGGAGCATTGGAGAAGCTATCGCGAAAGCAAAAACGGGGCGCTCGGTAGCGATCGCCACCTACGGCCTGGCCGGAGCCGACATTGGAGACGTCAGGCAGAACCCGAGAACAGACCTTTTTTTGCCGAAGGTCCCGCCCGTGACAGAGATTGCACCGCGCCGGCGGCGCCTAGAGACTGGAGCCTCCTGCGCCGTTACAAATACATCGGTGGGTTGAACTGTTCTTCTGTTATAGAGACTAGCCGATCTGTATCATGGGGAGATAAATGGCGCTTTCAGATTTGACAGATCCCGCAGCTGTCACCGCTGCGATGGATGAGTTCGACCAGCTCGGTCGAGAGAGTTTTCTCCAAAAGTACGGCTTCCGCCCTGCAAGAGCTTACTTCATCCGTCGAAATGGAAAGCATTACGATTCAAAGGCCATTGTGGGTGCTGCCCGCGGCTTCCAGCACTCCGAGCTTGGTAGCCTGCGCTCCGATGAATTTAGCGGTGGCGAGCAAACCGTTCGCGCACTTCTTGAAAGGCTGGGATTCGAGGTGGTTGTCGAAGAAGGGAACCAAGCACCCATCACCTCGCGGGATATCGAACTCATGAGGCAAAGCCGTGCCAAGGCTCGGTATACGGATTTTTCTGAGGAAGAGCGTTCAGCGTACCAAAGGGTTCATGCCGCCCTGGGTGAACTTGGCCATGTCGCCGTTGCGGAGCTCGGCGGCCCAACAAAGTATGTTCTGAAGCTAACTTCTGGATTTCATCCTTCCTCGGGCATTCGTGGAGGCAAGCCAAAGGACCTGTGGTTCGGTGTGTATCGGCGGGAAAACGAAGACCCCTTTCTCGGAAACCCTCAAATCTTCATGATCGTGTCCGAACGCGGTATTGAGTTTGGCTTTGGCGCTCTCACTCACCCCGACGACTTTTCGAACCAGGAAATTAAGAATCGGGTCCGGGCGATTGCACCACAAGTGCTTCAGCTGCTTCCCCCGCCTGACTCAATCCAAGCGCAGGATCTGAGCGCGCGGCTTACAGAGACCGGACCTTGGTATTTTCGCCGAAAGCAGCGTCTCGAACCAAAGCAGTCAGAATATGTGCCTTTCGAACAATGGCTTAGGTTTGTTCGATCTCCCGATGGCGCCCGCAACGCTGGAGGAGGCATCACGCAGTATCTACAAATTGACGAGGTTGATGGCGCCAACCTCAACGAGCTAGTCCGTCAGACAGTTTACGTTTTTGGTTCTCTAATGGAGGCGGTAAGCGCCAACAAGGAGCACGAATTGATCGCAATATCCGAAGGTCCCAGAGACAGCGCAGACCACGACTTACAGGTTGGCAATCGGGAGTTCGCCGATGCTCTCGGCACGTTCTTGGCGCAATTTGCAAAAGCGCGCGCTGAGCCATTTCAAAAGACCGAGAATCTGTGGGCGGCGATGGCTCGGGTTAAAGATCGACTTGAGCGTTTTCCGGCTGTGCAAAGCCGTAAGGATATCCTGGTTAGCATGAGTGTCGGACAGGGCAACTGGGCCAGCGTACCCTGGATCGCCCTGATGAACACCAAGGTTACGCGCTCAACGCAAGAAGGTGTCTCCGCTGTCTTTCTGATCGCAAAAAACCTCGAGCGAATTTTCCTTACTCTCAATCAAGGCACAACAAAGCTCGTCAATGAGCTTGGACAAACCGGTGCGCAAGCCCGAATGGAGGCTGTTGCCAAAGCAGCACGTGTTCAAATCTCTGATTCTCTGGGAAGCCGCTATTCGCTCGATAATCTCATTGATTTAGGAGCAACCGGCTGGCTTGCCAGGAACTATGAGTTCGGCACCATCGCGCACACGGATCTGGAGGCAAACAATCTCCCCTCCGATGAAGGCATGAATGAAATGCTAGAGGCTGTGCTCGCTGCTTATGACCAAGTCATTGATGCGCCCGAACGTCCTGCGCCGCTTCACAATGCTTCCGATACTCGAGACGCAGAAGAGAATGATTCGAGCGGACCCGAGCCTTACGCGATTGAAGATGCCCTTGATGATATCTTCATGGATCGCGATGCGCTTGAACGGCTTCTGGCTATTTGGCACAGCAAGAAGAACTTAATACTCCAGGGTGCACCTGGCGTAGGAAAGAGCTATGTCGCAAAGCGGCTTGCTCAATTGTTGTTGGGGGCCAAAGACGCAAGCCGAATCGCGACCATTCAGTTCCATCAATCTTACAGCTATGAGGATTTCGTTCAGGGCTATCGCCCTGACGGGGCGGGTGGCTTCGAGCTGCGAAATGGGATCTTTCACCGCTTCTGTGAAAAGGCGGATCGCTCGCCGGCCCTGCCTCACGTCTTCATCATCGATGAAATCAATCGCGGAAATCTCTCAAAAATCCTCGGCGAGCTTATGTTGCTGGTGGAGCACGATAAACGCGGCCCCGGCTGGGCAACGACTTTGACATACTCAAAGGAGGGTGACGCTCCGTTCTTCGTTCCGGAAAATATCTACATCCTGGGCATGATGAACACCGCTGATCGGTCGCTCTCATTGGTGGACTACGCACTTAGGCGCAGATTCTCATTCGCATCGCTCGAGCCCATGTTCAATAGCCCGAAGTTGGGGGCCTTGCTGGAAGCGTGCGGTGTACCTGGCGAAATCGTAGCAATGATCGTCGAGCGCATGAACGCGCTAAATCACACGATCGGCGACGATCGGGCCAATCTTGGGCCCGGGTACCGGATTGGACACAGCTTCTTCGTTCCGCCGTCCAAATTTCATTACGACGAGGGCTGGTATCGTCGCGTAATTGAGACTGAAATCTATCCTCTTCTTGAAGAGTACTGGTTCGATGATCCGGATAAGGCGCTTGACTGGCAAGCGCGCTTGCTTGCAGGCGCGCCGTGAAAATACCGATCCGGAACCTTTATTATCTCTTCCTCTACGCATGGGATCGTTTCCCGGGCGGAGCGCTGACGAGTGCTGGTCTCGACGACAGCCCGGATCTCCCCAATTTACTGGCGCGCCTTTTATCGTCCGGTACCAAACGCTTGGTTCGCCGCGGGTTGGACCGGGATTACAGGGCTTTCACCGAAGAGTTGGTGAGCCCTCGTGGCCGACTACGACTAGACCGCATGGCGAAGGAGACTACCAAGCTTCGGGGAACGGTCGTCTGCGATATTGATGAACTTTCCCATGACGTCCTGCACAACCAGATCCTAAAATCAACCCTGTCCAGTCTCGGCCGTAGTCCCGAGGTCGAAAAAGCTACGAGGCATGAACTGCGGGCACTTGCCAGTCGATTTCCGGACGTCTTAGACATTCGCGTTTCCGGTGGGTTGTTCCGGCGGATTGCGGTCTCGCGGAACAATCGAGAGTACGCGTTCCTTATGCGTATCTGTGAATTCCTATTCTGGTCGCTGATGCCGGACCAAAATGGGGCCGAGGTGCGGTTCCAGAGGATCCTCGAAGATGAGACGAAGATGTCCTCGGTCTTCGAAAAATTCCTCCGTAGCTTCTACCAAATTCATCGGCCCGAATACCGGGTTCGTGCGGAGGCGCCAGCCTGGCATGTTTCTGACGCGACCGAGGCTGATTTGGCTCTGCTCCCCCGCATGATCACCGATATCACGCTGCGGGGCCGCGACAGGACTATCATTGTCGACGCAAAATTCTACAGAGCGGCATTGGCACCGAGTCCGTTTGGTGAGCGGGTCAGGTCGCAGCACCTATATCAGTTGATCACATATCTCCAACACGAGCGCGCCCGACGCGATGGAGGGACGGTTGTCGGCATGCTTCTTTACCCGCAGGTCGGAAGGCAACTTCGCCTGCAGTACCGACTGCTTGGTATCCCAACAATCGTCGCAACCGTCGACTTGGGACAGGATTGGCAGAGTGTCGAGGCTGAGCTCCACCAACTCATCGACATCTGCGGGGAATATCGGCAACCGATAGTCGACGGCCGTGAACAGGTACTCTGAGAGCAAATGGCGCAGGCATGATCGCGGCTTAAGCGGGGTTCGACAATGGAAAGGCGGAGTGCGCAGAAGGACGGTAATGCAGCTTGGCGCGATGTCCGGAGGCAGGTGCTTGAACGCGACCGGAATTGCTGTGTGAGCTGCTCAGTGTCTGTCACCTCTGCTGAGGCTGACATACACCATCTGTTGCCACGGTCTATGGGGGGAACAGACGAACTTTCCAACCTCATCACGCTATGTGACGGGTGTCATGCTGCTCACCATCCCAATCTTGCCGGAGGGTTAGCGCGAGGCCTTATAGAGCGCTGGGCTGTAAGGCTGGCTCGATGGATTGACACCACTGGTTCGAGCCAGGCTCTGGTCAACTTCGGCCCGGCTCTTCGCCTGTTTGGAGTCCATCGTTTTCGTGAAGGTCAGCTTCCGATCGTTCTGGCTGCCCTCTGTGGGAAGTCCGTGCTTGTAGTAAGCCCCACTGGATCCGGAAAGACCCTCTGTTTTCAACTACCAGCCATGCTGCGTCATGGCCCAACGATCGTGGTTAGTCCGCTAAAGACCTTGATGGCCGACCAGGTCTCGAACCTATTGTCACGGAAGATCCCTGCGACTTTCATCAATTCCGATCTCGCGAAAGATGAGAAGCGGATCAGATTTGAGCTACTTAAAAAAGGGGCGATCAAGCTGCTCTATCTCGCACCTGAAAGATTTTTCGTGCGCAGCGAGGAGGAGCGGAACGGCCTTAAGCGAACACGACCTTCGTTCCTCGTTATCGACGAGGCTCATTGTGTGGACCAGTGGGGACGAGACTTTCGCCCCGAGTACGGAAGGCTACACGAAGTCCGGGAGAAATTGGGCAAGCCTACTGTACTGGCTTTCACGGCGACCGCCGGGCGAGAGATGCAGCAACGTATCCTGAGCTCACTTGGTGTGAACGACGCTGTCATCTTCGTCAGGGGCGTTGACCGTCCCAATATCGCTCTCGTCAGAGTGAAGGCTCATGAGAGCGAGCGCGTGAATGAGATCGCCAAACTGCTTCGTTTGCGAGAACTGCAGGGGCAGAAAGCCATGATTTTCGTACCGTCCGTCGCAGTCGGCGAGAGGCTCAAAAATGCATTGGCACAGCTCGGGCTTGAGATTCCATTCTATCATTCCAGCCTGGGTACCCCATGGGAACGTCAAGAGCTTGTAAAGAGGTTCGTGGGGCAGAGTAGGCCTGTTGCGGACCAGATCATTTGCACCAACGCATTCGGGATGGGTCTCGATGTTCCGAACGTCCGTTTGGTGGTGCACTGGCAACAGTCGGCGTCAGTCGAAGACCAGCTTCAAGAATATGGAAGGGCTGGGCGTGACGGACGCGCTTCAGCTGCCGTCATTTTCCACGAAGGAAGACCAGAGGGACGTGATGTCGGGCGGTTGAAGTTCATGGCCGAAAAAACTGCCGAAGCTGCAAAGCTAAGCGAAATCGAGTCCATCCGCATGCGCGAACGTCGATTCAGGCAAATCGATCAGGTCAGTGCGATCTTGCACTCCAGTTCATGCGTCCGGGAAGCTGTGATCGACTACTTCGAGGGGGCCAAGAAACGCCAGCCTCTTTCGCTATCTACGCGAATCCTTGATTGGGTTTTCGGCAGCCGCCATGAGGCGGCGAAAATTCGTTTCTGCTGTGATCATTGCGATGCTGCATTGATAAAGAAATCTGGTGCCGTTGGATATGTGGCTGAGGCGGTGCGCGGGCGGCGCTAGATGACCGCCTTTTGGCTCGAAGCGGAAGTTGCCTCATGACCGCTGATTGGCCCATCGCTGCCGTTTAGGCGCCTAGTCACAAGGGTATTGGGATTTCCGGCCAGCGCAAAAGCAGGACACGGAGTCCCGAAAAAAGTCCCGGACACGAATGGAGAGTCCGTTGTAACCCCTTTTCACGCATGCGAAATCGGCGTTAGGCGCATTCTCCTGGGGGTCAAGGGGTCGTGGGTTCGAATCCCGCCGCTCCGACCAAAAACCTTTTGATTTCCTCCAGATCGTCCTTTTCCATTTTCCTAGCTACCGGAAGAAAACGGAACAAAAAGGCGACGAATCGCGGTTTTGGTAGCACAGTCCCTAGAACAAAACAGACATCTGTCCAAGGGATGTTCCCACCGGAAATGGTGGTCAAGTCAATCTACAGGACCGGCCGTTAATGCTGGTACTTTGAGCGACTACGTGCTTCAAAAACCGCATGGATTTCAGCTGGCAATACGTTCACGACAATTTCGATTGGCTCGGCCACGTGGTGGAGGCGCTTTGCATTGCCACCGTCCTAACCGTCCTTGGTCTCGCGTTCTTCAAACGCCGCACCGCTCTAATCATCGGCCTCGCGTTTGCCTCGGGGCATTTCCACGGCCGAGAAAAGCGTGATTTCGAAATCGCGACCCGCATGCCGCCCCCGCATCTCGACGCCTACAAAATGTGGAACTGGTCCTGGGATCAAGCTACCGACTTCTGGCCTGTAGCCGCCGTCACGTTTGTCCTTCTCATAATGACCATAAGGTACAAGCGCACTCCGCACGATTAAATTGTGTTACTCCAAGGGGGACGCAGAATAGATTGCCAGATCAGTCGAACGCGTGCTCTCGCGAAAACGGCCGACACGCTCTTACAGGCTTAGTTAAGCCTTGGGGAAAGCTCGTCCTAGTCTTCCAAGCAGCAGCAACCGCCGGTCAATGCACGGACACCTCCGGCTCCGGGTCTTCCAGAAACGACCGGATGCCGTCCCGCTCAACGGTGGCGAGGAATTCCTCGAAAGCTTCCTTGTCGGTGGGAAACGGCTCTTCCCAGACGGTCAGGCCCTCGTCCTGGTCGATCACCTCCATCGTCCAGCCGTCGTTGCTTCCCGCATCGCGGAAGATGTCGACGAGCACGGTGACGCCGTCATCGGTGAATTCGCCGGCGAAATCCGAATGCTCGAGCTTCTGCTTCTTTGCCATGATGCCTATGCCTGTTTCGGGTTGGTGACGGTGGCGATAAGCCGGCCCCTGGAGCGTTCGCGGGTGGCGATCCCCTCGAGGCGTTTTGCGGCTTCCTTGATTTCCAACGGCGTAAACAGCGAGCGATATTGCGCCCGCACCATCGCCGCCTCCATCGACAATTCGGTCTTGCCGGCGTCGATCAGGCGCTCGAGCCCGGTCGTACCCGGCTTGAACACCAGTTCCTTTGCCGCCTCGACGCCGCCCTTCAAAATGACGAGACGGCGAAACAGGACCGGCCGGAAGCCGAAACGCGCGCAATGATCGTAGAGGGCGAGCATGTCCGCGTGAAAAGTCGCCTGAAGGGATTTCGTCATGTCGTTCTTTTCTTCATCCGGGGTAGGAGATGTGGAGGTGCGAGGCGGCGAAACCAAGGGCCTCTCACTCCTGGACATGGAGCTCCGCCTCGGCGGCGGCCGCGATGAACGCTTTTCGCGCATCTTCCGCCGACTTCTTGCCTTCGACGGCCGCAGCACAGATATCGAGCGCGCGGTTCAAGGCCGGGGCATCGTCCAGCGGCCAATCCTCGATCATCGCCCAGGACGCCTCGGTGGTATTGGAGACGGTCACATATTTGCCCGGTCCCTCGAGGGCCAGCGTCACGCTTTTCGTCCAGGGCTTTTCCATGCGCAACGCCTTGCTTTAAAAATCGATGGAGTTTCGTACCATACACGCTGGTGACGGCAAGAGAGGAAAGCGGCGAACAGACGCATGCCCATATCGGCACCTCATCCGCGCGGAAACGGCACCCCCGCCCTTTCTACCGCACCTGATCGAGCAGGCGCTTGCATTCCAGGAGATCGTAAAGCGCCTCCTGCAGCAGGGCACGATCCTCCTTGCCGACGGACGTCTTGCCGATCGAGATTTCCGGCGTCTCGTCATTGCCGCCGACGAAGGAGAAGAACCGGCGGCTCGCCGGCGCCTTGGCGCGGCCGACAATCTGGTCTTCCTCCGGATTGCCGAGCTTCGGCTGTGCCGGCTCCTCGATATTGGCCGCAGCCAGCGCCTCGACGGTGGCGAGGTCGCCGCTGGCGATCGCCGCGACGAACTTGTTGCCGTTCATCTTCAGCAGTTTCTGCACGCCCTTGATGGTATAGCCGTGGTCGTAGAGCAAATGGCGGATGCCCTTCAGCAGATCGACATCTTCCGGCCGGTAATAGCGCCGGCCGCCGCCGCGTTTCATCGGCTTGATCTGCGGAAATCGCGTCTCCCAGAATCGGAGCACGTGCTGCGGCAGGTCGAGATCGTCGGCCACTTCACTGATGGTTCGGAACGCGTCCGGGCTTTTGTCCATGTCTTCCCCCATCCACGGCTGCTGCACAATTCCTTAAATCTGCATCGATTCAAGGATAAAATTATGCAGCAATCTAAAGGTTCTACAGCGTCCCTTTGCGCGTCTGAATAGACGCGGAAAGGACGCTGTAGGCGGACGCGAACACGACATCGTCGTGCGGCGCCCCAGCAATACGCATGATTACACGAATCATGTGTATTTCAACGGCTTATGGACGTGTTTTCAACCACATTAATGCTCAGCGCGCGATTACAAAGCCGGCGACTGCGGTTTCAGCTTGGCCTTGCGCGACAAATGCGCCTTGAGAACGCGCTGCTTGAGCACGTTGGAGGCCTTGAAGGTCATGACGCGACGGGGTGAAATCGGCACTTCCTCGCCGGTTTTCGGATTGCGGCCGATGCGCTCGTTCTTGTCGCGCACCTGGAACGTTGCGAAGGAGGAAAGCTTGACGCTTTCGCCGCGCACGATGGCGTTGCAGATCTCGTCGATCACGGTCTCGACCAGTTCGGCCGATTCCGTTCGGGAAAGACCGACCTTGCGAAAAACCGATTCAGCCAGGTCTGCTCGTGTCACCGTTTTTCCGCTCATCGTCCCCCACCGATTTTTTTGAAATATCGATTAGCCCGGAAGAGTATTGCCCTTGTCCATTCCGGTCAAGCCTCTGCGTTATATTGTCTTTTCTTTACCAGCGCAGCAGCACGGAACCCCACGTGAAGCCGCCGCCCATGGCCTCGAGCAGAATGAGGTCGCCCTTTTTGATGCGACCGTCAGAGGCTGCGACGTTGAGCGCCAGCGGAATGGAAGCGGCAGACGTGTTGCCATGGAGGTCAACTGTAACCACAACCTTGTCGAGCGGGATGCCGAGCTTCCTCGCAGATCCGTCGATGATACGGCGGTTGGCCTGATGCGGCACCAGCCAGTCAAGGTCCTCGGCCGTCGTTCCGGTCGCCTCGAAAGCCGCTTCGATGACGTCGGTGATCATGCCGACCGCATGCTTGAAGACCTCGCGACCCTCCATGCGCAGATGGCCGACCGTGCCGGTGGTGGACGGGCCACCGTCGACATAGAGCTTTTCCCTGTGGGCGCCATCCGAGCGCAGTTGCGCGGTCAGGACGCCGCGGTCGGCCGTCGTTCCGCTGCCTTCCTGGCCTTCCAGGATAATGGCGCCGGCGCCGTCGCCGAACAGCACGCAGGTCGTGCGGTCGCTCCAATCGAGTATGCGAGAAAACGTCTCTGCTCCAATGACCAGCACGCGCTTGGCAAGACCACCGCGGATATATGCATCGGCCGTTGCAACGGCATAGACGAAGCCGGAGCAGACCGCCTGCATGTCGAAGGCGGCACCATGGTGCATGCCGAGACGGTTCTGGATGTTGACGGCGGTTGCCGGAAACGTGTTGTCCGGTGTCGAGGTCGCGACGATGATGACGTCGAGGTCGGCGGGCGTCAGGCCGGCCCGGTCGAGGGCTGCACGCGCCGCGGCCTCTCCCAGCGATGCGGTCGTTTCGCCCTCGCCGGCGATATAGCGCTGGCGGATGCCGGTGCGCTGCACGATCCATTCGTCAGACGTGTCGACCTTCTCTTCCATTTCGCTATTGGTCATCACCCGTTTGGGAAGCGACGCCCCAAAACCGCGAACCACAGAACGGATCATACTCTTCAAACCTCGTCAGCCAGACCGCGCGCAGCACCTTCGGAAGGGCGCGAGGCATGGTATTTTTGCAAATCGTTTTCGATCTTGGCCTTCAGGCCATTGCGGACCATGTCGTAGCCGACGTCGATCGCCGCTGCGAAACCTTCCGCGTCGGTTCCTCCATGGCTTTTGATCACGACACCATTAAGGCCGAGGAAGACACCGCCGTTGACCTTGCGTGGATCCATCTTCTCGCGCAGGCGGTCGAAGGCGCCCTTAGCAAGAATATACCCTATTTTGGCAAGCAGCGTGCGCGACATGGCGGCGCGCAGATATTCGGCGATCTGCCGGGCGGTGCCCTCGGATGCCTTCAGCGCGATGTTGCCGGCAAAGCCTTCCGTCACCACGACGTCGACCGTGCCGCGGCCGATGTCGTCGCCCTCGACGAAGCCGAGATAGTCGATGCCGTCGGGCGCCGCTTCACGGATCAGCCGTCCGGCTTCCTTGACCTCTTCCTGCCCCTTGATCTCCTCGACGCCGACATTGAGCAGCCCGAGCGTCGGGCGCTCGACTTCGAACAGGGCGCGCGCCATGGCGCCACCCATCAGGGCGAAATCCATCAACTGCTGCGCGTCCGCGCCGATCGTGGCACCGACGTCGAGTACGATGCTCTCGCCTTTCAGCGTCGGCCAAATCGCCGCGATCGCGGGGCGCTGGATGCCGGGCATGGTGCGCAGGCAAAACACCGACATCGCCATCAGCGCGCCGGTATTGCCGGCCGACACGACCACATCCGCATCACCCTTGCTGACGGCGTTGATCGCCTGCCACATGCTCGCCTTGCCGCGGCCGCGCCTGAGCGCCTGGCTCGGCTTCTCATCCATGGCAATCGCCAGTTCGGACGGATGAAACGTGCTGTTTGCCTTCAGCCTCGGATATTTCTCCAAAAGGGGGGCGCACTGATCCTCAATGCCATACAGCACGAAGCGGATATCGGGATGCCGTTCGAGCGCCCTTGCGGCACCCGGGATGACGACCTGCGGACCGAAGTCGCCGCCCATCACATCAAGAGAAATTCTGACCACGCGTGCCTTATCCTTTGTTCCTGCCACACTGCATGTTTCGTCCCGGCGCAATCGGTGTGAGCGATGGAGACACACGTGTTTTCATGACGTTTGAGACGCAACTGCCCTGCTTGCAGGGCAAACGGCCCAACGGGCTGGATTGCGGCCAAAATACCGTTTTTCGCTGATGTGACAACCGAATTGTGCCGCATCCTTTTTTAGACTCAGTCCTTTTTCCAATCCTTGAGCACGGCAAAAGGATTTGGACGGACGTCATCCTTCTCGCTGCTTTCGATCCGTTCGCCGAAGCTCGCGCCCTGCTTGCGCGGATAAGGGTCGATCGCCAACGCCGCGTGTTCGGTGACGGCGACACCCACATCGATCGTGTCGCCGGTGAACATGTCTGGAAGATCGGGACCATCCGGATCGAGAACCATCTCGCCACTGTCATTGGCGGCAATCCGCGCCAGCCGCGACCCTTCCGGCACGAAGATCGCCTCCACCGCCTCGTCGATTTCCGATTCCACCGGCTCCAGCGTCACCACGCAGGCCTGGACGATCTTCGCCCTGACGCGGCCCTTGACCTTCACGCCATCCTTCTTCCAGCGCGCCATCTGCAGATCGGAGGAGAGCGACAGCACTTCCGACACATTCCACAGGTCGCGCAGCGCCTTGCGCTCTGCCGCATTCGCCTCGATATGAACCGTCACGGCATTGGCGGAGATATGGCCAACCTTGACCGGATAGGAAAATGCAGGTTTGTCGTCGGGGTTCATCGTCAAGTCCTTTCGGGCAGCGTCGCCGCCCAAGATAGTGCTGCCGGTTTGCTCTGGCGCCGCGTGTCCGGGACGGTTTCAGACCGCCGCTTCCGGCAGGTCTATTTGGCCGGTTTCTACGACATCCTCTCCCTCTTCCGCAAGCTGCGCTTCAGCATCAAGCATATAGCCGGCAAGGCCGTGCATGGAGAGGGTCGGATCGTCCGCCTGCGGGTGAAAATTGCGTATCAAAGCCGCCGCCAGTTCGTCGCGATCCTTATGGTCCAGTGCCGCGGCATAGCTTTCCAGCCGGCCGTAGAACATTGAGGCGAACTTCTTCATCTTCTTCGGCACGCTGACGTCCCCGACGCCCAGCTCCCGGATCGAATGATCGACATCCTCAAAAAAAGCGTCGATGATTTCCTGCGCGATCTCCTGCCCTGCCCGCCCGGAACTGCGCGTGCGACGGAAATAGAGTATCAGTGTCGCTGACAACATCTCGAAGCGCCCCATGACGGTGTCGGGAACGCCAAGATCGGTATAGAGGTAAGGCCGCCGGGCTGCTGCGGTCAAAAGATCGTACTGGCGCGCGACGATGGCCGCGTTGCTGTTTTTTTTGCCGAACAGTCCGAATATCATCATAAAGCCCAAGTTTGACCGCTTCAAAATGCGCTAGTCCGCGCATCCTGTTGTTGCATGATCGCTGAAGCTGGTTTACCGAAGCAGGCACGAAATGCAATGGCGCATCTGCCAGCGTTACCTTGAGGGAGATGTCGTTGACGAAACGGTATTTCAAGTCAGACATGAAATTTCTGAATAACGTCGTTTTCACAGTGGCAATTTGCGCAACGACCCTTTCGGGATGCAAGACGGCGGAGGTGTTGAACACCAGCCAGACCATCAATCAGGGTTATGTCGTCGATCAGGAAACGCTGGCGCTGGCGCCGGTCGGGTCCAGCCGAGAACAGGTGCTTCTGTCGCTCGGCACACCTTCGACAACCGCGACCTTCGACAATGAAGTGTTCTACTACATTTCGCAGAAGCGTCAGCGGCCGGTTGCCTTCATGAAACCCAAGCTCGTCGACCAGAGCGTTCTTGCCGTCTATTTCGACAAGGAAGGCGTCGTCTCGCAATTGGCGCACTACACGCTGCAGGACGGCAAGGTCTTCGACGTGATTTCCCGCACGACACCGACCGGCGGCAAGGAAATGACCTTCCTCGGCCAGCTCTTGAGCGGCAACGGCATCGGCAAGAGCATGGCGCGGTCGATCTTCGCGGACGGCTCGGACAAGTAGCGACCGGCAAGCTGCTCGCAACCAACAAAGAAACCCGCGGAAATCGCTTTCCGCGGGTTCTTTTTTTTGGCGATTGAGCGCCGCGTGCCAACTGACACGCGGCGCGGTAACGATCAGGCAAGGACCGCCAGAAGCAGAAGAGCGACGATGTTGGTGATCTTGATCGCCGGGTTGACCGCGGGGCCGGCGGTATCCTTGTAGGGATCGCCGACCGTATCGCCGGTGACGGATGCCTTGTGGGCTTCCGATCCCTTCATGTGCCGCGTGCCGTCCTTGTCGACGAAGCCGTCTTCGAAACTCTTCTTGGCGTTGTCCCAGGCGCCACCGCCCGATGTCATCGAAATGGCGACGAACAGGCCGTTGACGATAACGCCGAGCAGGGACGCACCCAGAGCTGCAAAGGCCGAGGCCTTCGAGCCTGAGAGCGCCAGCACGCCGAAATAGACGACGATTGGCGCCAGCACCGGCAGGAGGGACGGCACGATCATTTCGCGGATCGCCGCCTTGGTCAGCATATCGACGGCGCGGCCATAATCCGGCTTCTCCGTTCCTGCCATGATGCCCGGCTTTTCCTTGAACTGGCGGCGGACTTCCTCCACCACCGACCCGGCGGCGCGGCCGACGGCGGTCATGGCGATGCCGCCGAACAGGTAGGGAATGAGCCCGCCGAAGATCAGGCCAGAAACGACATAGGGGTTGGAAAGATCAAACGAGATCGCCCCGATATCCGCAAAATAGGGATATTTGTCGCCGTTGGCCGCGAAATACTTGAGATCGTTCGAGTAGGCCGCGAACAGCACCAGGGCGCCGAGACCGGCGGAGCCGATCGCATAACCCTTGGTGACCGCCTTGGTGGTGTTGCCGACCGCGTCGAGCGCGTCGGTGGATTTGCGCACCTCCGGCGGAAGATGCGACATCTCGGCAATGCCGCCGGCATTGTCGGTGACCGGACCGAAGGCATCGAGCGCCACGATCATACCGGCGATACCGAGCATGGCCGTAACCGCTATGCCGGTTCCGAACAGGCCTGCCAGCTGATAGGTGGCGATGATGCCGCCGACGATGACGATCGCCGGGAGCGCGGTCGATTCCAGCGATACCGCAAGCCCCTGGATGACGTTTGTGCCGTGGCCGCTGACGGAGGCCTGTGCGATCGAATTCACCGGCCGCTTGTTCGTCCCGGTATAATATTCGGTAATCACCACGATCAGCGCGGTGACGACGAGGCCAAGAATGCCACAGACGAAGAGGTTGGCACCGGTGATGTCCTTGCCATCCACGACGCCTATAGAGCCCCAGCCGATGGTGAGCGACGTTGCGGCACCAAGGCCGATGATCGACAACAGGCCGGTGACGATCAGCCCCTTGTAGAGCGCGCCCATGATCGAGCCGTTCGAGCCAAGCTTGACGAAGAAGGCGCCGATGATCGAGGTGATGATGCAGGCGCCGCAGATTGCCAGCGGATAAGTCATCACCACTGCGAGGTTCGCAGCGCCGGCAAAGAAGATCGACGCCAGTACCATGGTGGCGACGATCGAGACGGCATAGGTCTCGAACAGGTCGGCGGCCATGCCGGCGCAGTCGCCGACATTGTCGCCGACGTTGTCGGCGATGGTGGCCGGGTTGCGCGGATCGTCCTCCGGAATGCCGGCTTCCACCTTGCCGACGAGATCGCCGCCGACATCGGCGCCCTTGGTGAAAATGCCGCCGCCGAGACGGGCAAAGATCGAGATGAGCGAAGCGCCGAAGCCGAGCGACACAAGCGAGTCGCTCACTTCACGCGAACCTTCCGGCAGTCCGAGGCCGGCGGTCAGCACCAGATAGTAGATCGACACGCCGAGCAGTGCCAGACCGGCGACGAGCATGCCGGTGATGGCACCGGACTTGAAGGCGATATCGAGGCCTGCCGCGAGGCTGACCGACGAGGCCTGCGCCGTGCGCACATTGGCCCGGACCGAGACATGCATGCCGAGGAAACCGGCAGCCCCTGACAGGACAGCACCGATCAGGAAGCCAACGGCTGCTGTCGCGGAGAGAAGAACCCATGCAGCGACGAAAACGACGGCGCCGACCATGGCAATGGTCATGTATTGACGTGTGAGATAGGCCTGCGCCCCCTCGCGTATGAAGCCTGCGATCTCTTGCATGCGGGCATTGCCCTGATCGGCTGATAGCACCGATTGCGTCGCCCAGGCGGCATAAACCACCGAAAGCAACCCGCATGCGATAACGCCCAGTAATATGGTCATTTCGCACTTTCCTCCGTTTAAGCCTGCGGGCTCACTCCGTTCCACAGGCCCCCAAAAAGCGCTGCGAACCGTGCCTCCTCTTCAAGCGACGGTAGCAGACGTGGCCGCAGAGTGCGGGGACGAATCGGGATCGTCAAGCCGCCACAATCGGAAAAACCCACGTTTTTCGGTATGTTGGCGGCAGCTTACAGGAGCGGGAAAGCAGTTTTAGCGTCAAATCTCAGGCAGGACGCCGCTTTTCGGCAATAAACAGCGAAATCAGCAACAGAAGGCAAAATGCCGTAACCGGCCAGACCGCGGCACTCAGCATATCCCAGCCATAGGCGGTCAGGACCTTGCCCGAACCGAAGGATGCGAGCGCGACCGCGGTGAACAGGATGATGTCGTGGAAACCCTGCACCTTGTCGGCTTCCTGCGGACGGTAGCTCGAGGCGATGATCGCGGTCGATCCGATGAAGCCGAAGTTCCAGCCGGCACCGAGCAGGATGAGCGCGCCCCAGAAATTCCACAACGCGATCCCCGCATGCGCGACCAGCGCGCAGAGCATCAGGATCACCAGACCGCAGGCGACGATCCTTTCGGCGCCGTAGCGGCTGACCAGCATGCCGGTGAAGAAGCTGGGCGCGAACATCGCCATCACATGCCACTGAATGCCAAGCGTCGCCATGTCCTGCGAAAAGCCGCAGCCGACGACCATGGCGATCGGTGCGCCGGTCATCATGAAGGTCATCAGCGCATAGGTGGAGATGCCGCAGATCATGCCGGTGAGGAAGCGCTGGGTGAGCACGATCTCCCGCAGCGGTCGCACCGGCCCAGCTGGGGCGGCTCCGGCAACCGGGCGCAGGTCCGGCAGCTTGAGGAACGCCAGTATTGCGATCGCTACGAAACAGGTCGGGATCAGCGCGAGGAAGGCGCCGGCGAAGAAAACCGGTGCCAGCATATCCTTGGTCAGAATGACGAGCTGTGGCCCGAGCACGGCGGAAACCATGCCGCCGGCCAGGATCCAGGAAATCGCCCGCGGTTTGTAGAACCTGGGCGAGGCATCCGCCGCGGCAAAGCGCAGTTTCTGGGTAAAACCCCCGGCCACACCCGATATGCACAGGCCGAGCGCAAACAGCCAGAAATCGTTCAGAAAAAGCGCGTAGGCCGCAAGCATGCCGCCACAGGCGCCAAGCAGGGCGCCGACCATGAAGGCTGCCTTGCGGCCAAGCAGTCTGGAAACGGCGGCGACGAAGACCGCGCCGAGCGCCACGCCGACATTGAAGCCCGTGAGCGGCGCGGTGGCCAGCGACTTGTCGTCGCCGAGAAGCTGATAGCCGGCGACGCCGCCGACGGCAAAGACGATCGGCCCGATCGTGCCCAGCACGGCCTGGGCGGCCGTGAGAAGGTAGACATTGCGGCGGGCGCCGCGCAGTTCATGATCCATGTCCTGCACCCCGCACTGTCATCGGATGATCCTACTTCTTGACGTCGGTTCTGATCGTCCGGGCGATCCGGTCAAGGACCGCATTGACCAGCTTCGGCTCGTCGTCCTCGAAGAAGGCCTTGGCGATCTCGACATATTCCGTCACGATCACCGCGACGGGAACGTCCTTGCGTTCGCGAAGCTCGAACGTGCCGGCACGCAGGATAGCGCGGACGGTCGAGTCCAGGCGAGACAGCGCCCAGTCGTCCTGAAGGGCCGTACCGATGAGGGGATCGAGCAGACGCTGGTCGCGCACGACACCCGAAACGATCGAGCGGAACCAGGAGGCGTCCGCCTTGAGATAGGTCTCGCCGTCAAGTTCCTGGCCAAGCCGGTGGGCTTCATACTCGGCGACAATTTCGAGCACGCCGGTGCCGCCGACGTCCATCTGGTAGAGGGCCTGGACGGCAGCGAGACGGGCAGCCCCGCGCTGGTTGGCCTGCTTGATCGGCGGGTCGGAAGGAATATCGCTCACAGTTCGCCGCCCAGCTTGCTTTTCAGGTCGATCATGGTGAGCGCCGCGCGGGCGGCAAAACCACCCTTGTCCCCTTCGCTCTTCCTGGCGCGCGCCCAGGCCTGCGCATCGTTTTCGACCGTCAGGACACCGTTGCCGATGGCAAGGCTCTCGCTGACGGCAAGGTCCATCAGGGCACGCGAGGATTCGTTGGAAACGATATCGAAGTGGTAGGTCTCGCCGCGGATGACCATGCCGAGTGCGACGAATCCGTCGTATTCGGTGCTGCCATTGTCGGCGCCATCGAGCGCCATCGCGATCGCGGCTGGAATTTCGAGCGCACCAGGAACCGTCACGACGTCATAGGTCGCACCGGCCTCTTTCAGCGCCGAGGTCGCGCCATCGAGCAGCGCGTCGGCCATGTCGTCATAGAAGCGCGCTTCCACAATGAGGATATGTGGTTTCTCGGTATCGGACATTTGTCACCTGTCTGAAAAGGGGGGGGCCGGACATCTCCGGCGCAGGCGGCGGTCAAATCATGCCAAGGCCCGGTTGGCAAGCATTTTTCGCTGGAAGGCGCCGATTTGCGGCGCCACTTGAAGAGCTCGCGCATCAATGGCTCGAATTGCCGCCGCCTTTTCAATCTCATGGCGTCTCTGTACAAGTTTAAGCGGAGTGGAGAAAAACATGACAGATTTGCAAGAACCGATCATCAATCTCGCCGAACTCGAACTCGAGCATTGGCAGGAAGGCACGTTTTTCGAGTCCCATGACGCCTCCTTCGGCGCACAACTCGGCCTCAAGGACCTCGGCATCGGCTATGGCGAGGTGCCGCCGGGCAAGTCCGGCTGTCCGTTTCACAATCACCATATCGAGGAAGAGCTGTTCGTCATCCTGAGCGGCGAAGGCGAATACCGCTTCGGTCCGAACCGGTATCCCGTCAAGCCCGGAGCCGTTCTCGGCGCCCCGGCCGGCGGCCCCGAGACTGCCCATAACCTGATCAACACGGGTACGGTGCCGCTGAAATATCTTTCCATCTCGGCCAATGCGAAGGCCGAAATCGTCGAATATCCGGATTCCGGCAAGTTCCTGGCAAAGTCACGCGATGGCGCCGGCGGCAAGCCGCGCTTCCGCTTCGTCGGGCGACCGGAAAGCGCAGTCGATTATTGGGACGGCGAGCCGGGAATCTGATCGAATGGTGGAATCGAGCTTCAAATCGGACTGAACCGCCCAAATGCACAGCGTCCCCACCATCGAGACCGAACGCCTGATCCTTCGCCCCTACCGCCGTGACGATTTCGGGCCCTACAGCACGCTCTTTGCCGACCCCGAGGTGACGCGCTTCATCGGCGGTGTGCCGTTTTCGCGCGAGCAGGCCTGGACGCGGTTCCTGCGTCAGGTCGGCATGTGGCATTATTTCGGTTTCGGCTTCTTCGCCCTGCAGGACCGCGACACCGGCCAGTTCATCGGCGAGGCCGGCTTCCACGACCTCCACCGCGTCGTCAGCCCGTCTCTCGAAGGCACGATGGAGACCGGCTGGGCGCTCTCCCCCCGCTCCCACGGCCGCGGCCTCGCGACCGAAGCCGTCAGCGCTGCGCTGCGCTGGGGCGACCAGCAATTTCCGGCGCTGCGGAAAACCTGCATCATCGACATCGAAAACCTCGCCTCGATCCGGGTGGCATCGAAACTCCGCTTCAAGGAAGCGCGGCGGACGGTCTATCACGGAGCGCAGGTGATCCTGATGGAGCGGTGAGCTTCAGAATGACGGCTTTGCACCGCCGCTACGCCGATCAATGATCAAACCTTTTTCTTGAACGACATACCGATTGCCCGAGGCGGCGATGGTCAAGCGGACCGATCAGGTTTAGAGTCCTTGTGACGGCGCGTTCGCCGCCTCCCACGACAAGGATGGGTCTGCACCATGACGGGCGAGCATGTTCAGCGCAGGCTTGCTGCCATACTTGCGGCCGATGTGGTCGGCTACTCGCGCCTGATGGAGGCCGACGAGGCCGGCACGCTGGCTCGGCTCAAGTCATTGCGCGGAGCCGTCATCGACCCGGCCGTCGCGCGCCATTGCGGCCGCATGGTCAAGCTCATGGGCGATGGCGCGCTGCTGGAGTTTGCGAGCGCCGTCGAGGCGGTAACCTGCGCCATGGAGATCCAGAAACTGGTGCCGGAGCACGATCCCGGCAGTTCTCCTGAAAACCGGATCCAGTTCCGCATCGGCATCAATGTCGGCGACGTGATCGTCGATGGCGACGATATATACGGCGACGGCGTCAATGTCGCTGCCCGGATCGAGGCCCTGGCGCAGCCCGGCGGCATCTACATTTCCCGTTCCGCCGCCGATCAGGTGCGCGATAAGATCCCGGTCGGTATCGAGAGCCGCGGATCACAGACGGTCAAGAACATCGCGCGGCCCATCGAGATTTTCTGCCTCGTCAACGGCGATGCCCGGCACCCGCTTGCCACCGGCACCATGACGGCATCATCTCAACCGTCGCGAACGGAGAAGACCTCGATTGCCGTGCTCGCCTTCAACAACATGAGCGGCGATGCGGACCAGGAGTATTTCTCGGACGGCATCAGCGAGGACATCATCACCGATCTCGCAAAACTCTCGGATTTGCATGTCATCGCCCGCAATTCCTCGTTCGTCTACAAGAAGAGCCCTATTTCGATCCGCGACGTCGCGGCCGCACTCGGGGTCCGCTATGTCCTCGAAGGCAGCGTGCGCAAGGCCGGCAACAGGGTGCGGGTCACCGCGCAGCTGATCGACGCGACGACGGGCGGCCATGCCTGGGCCGATCGTTTCGACCGTGACCTGACGGACATCTTCGCCGTTCAGGACGAACTCACCCAGCAGATCGTTGCCGCGCTGAAAATAAGGTTGACGACTTCCGAAATTGACCGTCTCTCCGGCAGGCGGATTGCCGATATCACGGCCTACAATTACTTCCTGCAGGGGCGCGATCAGGTGTGGCTCCACACGCGGGCCGGCAACATCAATGCCCGCGCCTTCATGGCAAAGGTGATCGACATCGATCCGGACTGTGCGGCGGCGTACGCGTTCACCGCGTTCACGCACATCAATGACTATGTGAACGGTTGGGCCGCCGAGCCGGATGTGGCCCTGTCGACCGGCCTCGATCTTGCCCGCCGCGCGGTCGCCATGGACGACGAAGAGCCGGAGGCGCATTTCGCCATGGGTGTGGCGCTGTTGTGGAGCCGCGAGATCGACAAGGCTCTCGAAGCTTCGGCGCGCTGCATTGCCCTCAGCCCCAGTGCGGCGGAGGCGCGCGTTCTGAAGGCTCACATCCAGATCTTCAGCGGCCTTCCCTCCGAAGCGGTCGAAACGCTTGAGAGCTACATGCAGCTTGATCCTTTCTATCCCGAGATTGCGCTGCAATTTCTCGCCGAAGCACAGCTCTCGCTGGGCCGGTTCGACCTGGCTGCCCAGACGCTCCGCAAGCGGCTAGCGCGCAATCCGGAGTCGGCCACAGCCTATGCCTTGCTTGCGTCGTGCTATGGCCATCTCGGACAAATCGAGGAGGGCCGCTCCGCCTGGACGCAGGTCTTGAGGATCGACCCCGGCTACTCGATCGAACACCGGCGGCGGGTGTTGCCGTACAAGAACCCTGCCGATTTCGAACTGCGCGTCGAAGGTCTGCGACGGCTCGGCCTTGCAGTTTGATGCAGTCGGGCTGCCTCAACCTCACGGCACTTTCTTTTCCTCACGCCTCCGCCTTCGGCGCCGGAAACTCCGCCAGCCTTGCCGCGTAGCGCGCCATCGTATCGACCTCGAAATTGACGAAATCGCCCGCCTTGCGCTCACCCCAGGTCGTCACCTCCAGCGAATGGCGGATGAGCAGCACGTCGAACTCCGCGCCATCGACGGCATTGACGGTCAGCGAGGTGCCGTCGAGGGCGACCGAGCCCTTCGGCGCCACGAATTTTGCCAGATGGTCGGGCGCGCGCAGGCGAAAGCGGGTCGCCTCGCCTTCGGTCTCGACCGAGAGGATTTCCGCCTTTCCGTCGACATGGCCGGAGACGAGATGGCCGCCGAGTTCGTCGCCGATCTTCAGCGAGCGCTCGAGATTGATCGGCTGCCCCGCCGTCCAGGAGGAGATCGTCGTCAGCCGAAGCGCCTCTTCCCAGGCCTCGACCTCGAACCAGCGGCCATTGGCCCCCTGCTCCGGCAGCGTCGTCACCGTCAGGCAGACGCCGGAGCAAGCGATCGAGGCGCCAATGTCGATGCCCTTCGGATCATAGGCGGTGACGATCTTCAGCTTGATGCCCTCGTCGAGGGGAGTGATCGCTTCGACGGTGCCGATATCGGTGATAATGCCGGTGAACATCAGGGGGTTCTTTCGTATTCGTAGGTGTCGAGAAGGTCGTCGCCGAAGGTGTCCGTCCGCGTGTGGAGGAAGCCGACAGGCACGAGGTTCCGCTCAAGTGGGGATGGCACCCCCTCTTCGCCAAGGGTGGCCGGGCCGGTAAGCAGCAAAATCCTGTCGACCAGCCCGGCATTCAAGAACAGCTGCGCAGTCCTTGCGCCGCCTTCGACCAGCAGCGACGAAATCCCTCGGGTGGCAAGCGCCGCCAGAAAATCGCCGGGTGCGGAGGGATCGCAGACGACAACCTCGACGCCAAGTGCTTCGAGCGCCTGCCGCCGCTCAACAAATGCCACCGAACCATGCTGCTCTCCTGTCACGGCGAGCACCGGAACCTCTCGTGCCGTCCGTACCAGTTTTGAGCCGAGCGGCAGGTCGAGATCGCCATCGATGACGATGCGCAACGGCGAGCGATGCTCGAGCCCGGCAACGCGGGCGGTCAATTCCGGATCGTCGGCAATCGCCGTGCCGATACCGACGAGGATGGCGTCGGTCTCCGCCCGCAGCCGGTGCACGAAGTCGCGGGCCGGCGCGCCGGTGATGCGCACCTGCCCCTGGCCCTTCATCCCGATCATGCCATCGGCGGAAACAGCAAGTTTCAGAGTCACATACGGCCGGTGGTTGCGCTTGCGCATGAGGTAGGCTTCGAGCTCCCGCTCGCCCTCCTCCTCGTTCACGCCTGTCACGACCTCGATGCCCGCATCGCGCAGCATGGCGAGCCCGCGGCCTGCGACCCTTTCGTCGGGATCCATCACGGCAACGACGACGCGGGCCACACCGGCGGCAATCAGCGCATCGGCGCAGGGCGGCGTCTTGCCATGATGGGAGCAGGGTTCGAGGGTTACATAGGCCGTCGCGCCGCGCGCCGCCTCTCCAGCCGAGGCCAGAGCCTGCGTCTCCGCATGCGGCCGACCGCCGATCGCGGTGACGGCGCGGCCGACGATCTTGGGACCATCACCCTCGTCGCCGACGATCACGCAGCCGACGGAGGGGTTGGAGCCGGTGGCACCGAGATGCTGATGCGCAAGCCTCAGCGCCTCCGCCATGAACCGTTCGTCTTGCGCCCTGTCTGCCATGTGGATGAAGTTCCGCTCCTTGCCCCTCAAACGTCAAACGCCGCCTACTGCATAATTCCTTAAGTCGGAATCGATTTAAGGAATTATGCAGCAGACCAAAGTGCTGCAGCGTCCTTTGCGCGTCTGGAAGGCGCGCGGCGCTGCAGTGGCGGCGTCAGCCTCAGTGATGGATCAGGCCCCGGGATCGCGGGCGATCTTGGCGCTGATCTCGGCGATCACCTTCTCGAAATCCTCCGCATGGGAGAAATCGCGATAGACCGAGGCGTAGCGGACGAAGGCAACGTCGTCGAGACCCTTCAAAGCCTCGAGCACTTGCAGGCCAATTTCTTCCGAGGAGATTTCCGTCTCGCCGGAGCTTTCCAGCCGCCGAACGATGCCGGAAACGGCCCGCTCGATCCGGTCGCGGTCGACCGGCCGCTTGCGCAGCGCGATTTCGAACGACCGCAACAGCTTGTCGCGGTCGAACGGCGCCTTGCGGCCGGTCTTTTTCAGGACCATCAGTTCCCTGAGCTGCACCCGTTCGAAGGTCGTGAAGCGTCCGCCGCAATCCGGGCAGATACGCCGTCGGCGAATGGCGGCGCCGTCCTCTGCAGGACGGCTATCCTTCACCTGGCTTTCTTCCGATCCGCAATAGGGGCAGCGCATCCGGGTTCCTTGATCAGAGGTACGGATACATCGGGAAGCGGTCGGTCAGCTTGACGACCTTCTCGCGAACACCCGCTTCGACGGCGGCATTGCCTTCATCCGAATTGGCGACCTTCAGGCCGTCGAGGACTTCAACGATCAGGTTGCCGATCTCGCGGAATTCCGCTTCCTTGAAGCCACGCGTCGTGCCGGCCGGCGTGCCGAGACGGATGCCGGAGGTGACGAAGGGCTTTTCCGGGTCAAACGGAATGCCGTTCTTGTTGCAGGTAACGTAGGCGCGGCCGAGTGCTGCCTCGGCGCGCTTGCCGGTGGCGTTCTTCTTGCGAAGATCGACCAGCATCAGATGGTTGTCGGTGCCGCCCGAGACGATGTCAAGGCCGCCGGCGACGAGCGTTTCGGAGAGCGCCTTGGCATTCTTGACGATCTGCGCCGCGTAGTCCTGGAAGTCCGGCTTCAGTGCCTCGCCGAACGCGACAGCCTTTGCGGCGATGACGTGCATCAGCGGACCGCCCTGCAGGCCGGGGAAGACCGCCGAATTGAACTTCTTCGCCAGATCCTCGTCATTGGTGAGGATCATGCCGCCGCGCGGGCCGCGCAACGACTTGTGCGTCGTGGTTGTCGCAACATGGCAATGCGGGAAAGGCGACGGATGCTGGTTGCCGGCGACGAGACCGGCGATGTGCGCCATGTCGACCATCAGATAGGCACCGACCTCATCAGCGATCTCGCGGAACCGCTTCCAGTCCCAGATGCGCGAATAGGCGGTGCCGCCGGCGATGATCAGCTTCGGCTTGTGGGTGCGTGCCTTTTCGGCAACGGCATCCATGTCGAGCAGGTTGTCGCCTTCGCGCACGCCGTAGGACACGACGTTGAACCACTTGCCGGACATATTGACCGGCGAACCGTGCGTAAGGTGACCGCCGGAGTTGAGATCCAGGCCCATGAACGTGTCGCCCGGCTGCAGCAGCGCCAGGAATACCGCCTGGTTCATCTGCGAACCCGAGTTCGGCTGAACGTTGGCGAAATTGACGCCGAACAGCTTCTTGGCGCGTTCGATCGCCAGTTCTTCGGCGATATCGACGAACTGGCAGCCGCCGTAGTAGCGCTTGCCCGGATAGCCCTCGGCATATTTGTTGGTCATGATCGAGCCCTGCGCTTCCAGAACGGCGCGCGAAACGATGTTTTCCGAGGCGATCAGCTCGATTTCATGACGCTGGCGGCCGAGTTCCTTCTCGATCGCGCCGAAAATGTCGGGATCGCTATCGGCAAGGGAACGGCTGAAGAACACGTCATTGGCGGCGGAAGAAACGCTCATTCTCAAAGCTCCTGTGAGACCGTGGCACGCTGTTTATCGTCCTCGCATGGCAAGGGCAATACGGGCTGTGCGATTTGCGCCATTTCCACCACCTGCCGCGCCGGAACCGGAATGCGAAAGGCCGCGCATCCCAAGGATACGCGGCCTTGCGAAAAGAAAGGCAGATCGCCTTATTGCGGCAGCAAGTCCTCCTCGACCGAACCTACAGCCTGCTCGACGCCTGTGGTGGTCTGCAGCGCCAGTTCCTGCTCGCCGTCCATCTGATAGATGTCGTCGCGGAACTGCACGATGCCGTCCGTGGCCGCCCAGGCGGTGATGTATTTGAAGTAGACCGGAACCTCCACGGCAAGCTGGATCGGCGAATTCTGACCCGAACGGATCGTCGCCTCGATTTGTTGACGCGACCAGCCGGGCGTGTCGCGCAGAAGCCAGGTCGTCAGGTCGCGGACGTTCTGTACGCGCACGCAGCCCGAACTCTCGAAGCGGGCGAGCTTGTTGAACAGGCCCTGCTGCGGCGTGTCGTGCATGTACTCGTTGTTCTCGTTATGGAAATTGATCTTGGTCGAGGCCATCGCGTTGGTTTTGCCGGGATCCTGGCGGAACGTCAGGTTCGGCGCCTTTTCGGCATTCCAGTCGATCGTTTCGGGTGCAACCTCGTTGCCCTGGCCGTCGATGAGGCGGATCGAATTCTTTTTCAGATATTCTGGATCCTTGCGCATCAACGGAACGATGTCCTTTTCGACGATCGAGCGTGGGGACGTCCAATAGGGATTGAGGATGACCTCATAGATCTTCGAGTTGATGATGTGGGTCGGACGGCTGATGCGTCCGACGACGGCGGTATGGCGTGTCGCCACGCGGCCATTTTCGACGGCTTCGATATAGGCGGCGGGAATGTTCACGACCACGTAGCGGCTGCCGAGGTCACCCGACATTGACTGGAGGCGGACAATATTGGTGTTCAGCTGCTGCAAGCGAACATCCGCGGCGATGTTCATCGCCTTCATCGAATATTCGCCGAGCACGCCGTCGGCAGGCAGGCCGTGGCGGGCCTGGAAGCGCTTGACCGCGCCGTCGACATAGCTGTCGAACGCGTTGGAAATCCCGGCGGACTGCGAAAGGTCGCCGGAAATGATCAGGCGCTGGCGCAGGGCCTGCACGGACGGATCGGAAACGCCCATCTCGAGACGAACGGAGGAATTGACCTGCGGCCAACCGCCGGCGGATACGATCTGCTGGTGTTGTCCAATGGCGTTCTGCGTGTTGGCAAGCGTGTCCATGCCGAAGATCGGCGTGTTGGAAACGACGGCCGTGGCGCTGCGCGAAGCCTTGGCGTCGAACTGGTCGTCCCAGGCGCCGCGACGCGGCGCATTGATGATCTCGTCGAGCGCATCCTGCGCAAGTGCGCCGCCGGCCCATGTCGCCGCGCCGAAGGCAGCGGCCGAGGCCAGGAAGCTGCGGCGTGAGAAAGCATCAATTCCGTTTTTTTTCGACATAGATCCTACCATCCAATGCTGCGGCGCACACGCAGCGCTATCACAAATACAGTTAACAAACGCAAACCATATCCCCCGGCCGGAGTTCACATTCGCGAGATCGTGACCGCGATGTGCCGTCCGCGACGCTCCGTCAGAAGGGAGAGCGGGAACCCTCAGGCTCGCATTTTTCGTGTCGTCGTCGCTGTCACAGCAATATGGCCAATTCGTGTCGCCTTGCAGCCGCAGCGCGACGCATCGGCTCGCGCCCTGATTGTCGCAGGGGTTCAGCAACACCGAGGTCAGCGCCGTCGGGCTGCCCTCACGGCTCGTCTAAAGCACCCGCATAACCCGCGAACAAATACGACTATTGAGACGATCAGATTTTTCGACGCGCACTTTTGCGACGCATGCCTTAACCAGTGCCGCCTTTTAGCCCTGCCCCGAAAACGCGAACGGGTGCGCTCCCCGCGCACCCGTCAGCAATCCATCACGATCTTGCAGGCGCCGGCGGCGCTTACAGCTTGTAGAGCATCGTATCGTTCCAGAACCGGTCGAGACGCTGCAGGAGCTTGTTCATCTGGCCGAACTCGTCGGTGCCGATGCCGCCGACCTTCTGGATCGAGCCGATATGGCGCTCGTAGAGCTTGGCGACCGTTTCGGCGATCTCCTGGCCGTCGTCCGTCAGGCTGATGCGGACCGAGCGGCGGTCGATGCGCGAGCGCTGGTGGTTGATGAAGCCGAGATCAACCAGCTTTTTAACATTGTAGGATACGTTGGAGCCGAGGTAATAACCGCGCGAGCGCAGTTCGCCGGCCGTCAGTTCGGAATTGCCGATGTTGAAGAGGAGAAGCGCCTGGACGGCGTTGACGTCGGAGCGGCCCGAACGGTCGAATTCGTCCTTGATGACGTCGAGCAGACGACGGTGAAGACGCTCGACGAGGTGGAGGGATTCCATGTAGAGCGAACGGATCGCGCCTTCATGCGGATCTTTGACGGCAACGGCCTGCGGTTTCATTTTGGTGTTCATGATGACTGCCTCACTGTTTTGTTTGGCGGTGTATGTTTCTCTTCCCGCCTTGAGTGAGACATTATCGAATACGTATAAAATTCGACTTAAACTACAGCCTTAACAGCGCCTTACCATCCACAGTCCTTGTCTCAGGGTAAATCATTTCTTGCGGCCCTGGCCTGTCTGGCCCGCTGATAGACGATCGCCAGGCGAAAAAGGACGAACGTGACTGCGACCGCGCCATGCATCATCAGCAGCATCGGCTTCTCGCCGAAGATCGCCGGATAGAAGCCGAACATGGCGACCTCCGCGAGGGCTGCGACCACCCAGAGCACCGGCCCCCAGGAGACCAGAAGCCACAATCCGAGTGCCGCCACCGGATAGACCACCGCAAGCGCGGTGGCCGCCACACGCCATGGTACCGGCAAGAGATCGAACCGCCCGCTCCCTCCGAACGAGAAGCCGATCAGAAGCGCCCAGTAATTGAGCCCGAACCAAAAACAGGCGACCGCAACCAGCCGCAGCAACAACCCGAAGATCGTTTCAGTCAGCGACAGTTTCGGCACTTTCACAGAATCAGGGGCCATGGCGCGGAGAATAGGCGGCGAGACCGGGGTTAGCCAGCCGGATATTTTCGGACAAGGGTCGGCTGGGATGGGCAGGCTTGTGGATGATGAGGAGAGGCGATGACAGGCTGTTTCGGTCGTTGCTCCGAACGGGCAGTCACGCCAGCGGCCATGGGTGCGTGCACATTGGTGGTAGCAGGGATGCGCCGCAAGCGCCGCAAGCCCCGACAAAGCTGTCCTGGTCGCTGCCGACGATAGCTGCTTGGATGTGCGTGCTCATGCTCATGGTCGGCATCTCTCCTTTTCCGGATGGCGTTTACGTCTAAAAGAGGAGCGCACTTTCAAAGATTTGCAGGTAAATATTGACGGTGACAACACGCAGTATCGTCAACAGCAACGTGATGAAGCGACCATGGGGAAGGCTCTTGCCGTGAGCGAAAACGACATGTCGAAATGGGATGTCGACCTCGAAAACAAACTGAAGGCCTACACCCTCCTGGAATGGGGGACGGCCACCGCGGACCCGTATCATGTCATCATGCGGATCGGGTACGCGATCTCCAAGAGGGAATGGGATCTGTACCGGGACACGGAACTTTCCCCGCATCAGCTTCAGGTCGCAATGTCTCCGACCGCTGCCAAGGAGCTCGGGGCCTTCCTGATCCGCTACGCCAAAAAACTGGAAAAACAGGTTCCGGCAAAGCGCATGCAAAATTAGCCGTGAATAATTCACGATGCGCGATCGTCATACTTCCAGCCCTGGGCAGGGCTAGAGACCGCCGCGTGTTTTGGGCTGTATGGGGGCGGCGGTCTCGCTTATCTATCACACGCCCGCTCGTCGCGAGGTCCTGACCGGCCGCAACTGAGCTCGAGCCTGTCGGGACCTTCGCAGAATCGGGCGCTAGGGTGCGGACAGGGACGCTTTGCCAAGGGAGAGCCGCGGGTGAGGTGCAGCGGCTGCGCGAGATTATCGGAAGTTCGACGAATCCAGAAGCACCATTGCCTGCCGCTTCCCATTATATGCACGTTTCGCAACGTCCAGGATCTTGGGACGCATTTTGTCGAACGCGTCGAGATAATCTCGCTCCGCCGCGATTCGTAAAACCAGTCCTTTGGCGAGAACGTCAGCGGTCACGAAGAACTTGACCTCAAACATGCCATCGTAACCGGTAAAGCGGACTCGCATTTTGGTTTCGTCATAACTGCGGGCACTATTCGGAAACGACAGAGTCATTGCGTACTTTCGATTTGCACGAGATGGAAAACAATCACCGCATAGCGAAATAGGCGGTGAAGATCAGGGACAAGACCAAGGACGACTTGATCAAGAACAGCGCTACCGCGGGCGCGACCGGTAGACTGGACTTAAACATTTTCGGGTCCGGCCAGGTCCACCACAGAATGTTTCGCGACCTGACGGGGTGCGCTACGGCCATTCTTCCAAGTGTAGACCGCAATTCCCGCCTTGAAAACACAAGGGGCGTTCATATCCGAGAACGGCTGGTCCGCACCGCTCCCCAGGTAAGGCGGCTTCTTGATCCGCACGGAAAGTCTGAACCGGTTGTGCAGAAAATATATCAGCTCAGAACGCCCAACCAACGTCGCAGCTGGCGGTTTTAAGTCCACGCCACAGTGGTGGGTTCGGTCGATGGATCTCAGCTCAACGGAATCGATGAATTCTTGCTGGGTGGTGGAAGACAAGATGTCCTCCTTTTTTGAGGCTAGGGTATGATGGCCCTCAAGCGGCAGCGCCCGCATAAAATGCTGCCGAAGCAGGGAACATGCGCTAATTGCAGCTCACATACAAGACAATTATATCGCGCACTATTTGTAGACGCACCGGATCGACGAAGAAACCGGGATGACAGTTCGTGCGCGGCACCGATCACCCTCGCCCACCGGAGAAGGGTCATCTCGGGAGTCGAAGACAGGCGGGACCTGGCCTGCGCCCGTCTCGCCCGCGCCCGTCCTGCCCGCCCCGTCTCGCCCGCGCCCGTCTCGCCCGCTCCCGTCTCGTCAGTGCACCCCGAGAAACTGCTGCAGTTCCGGCGTCTTCGGACTGCTGAACACCTCTTGCGGCGGCCCGATCTCGTGCACGCGACCCTCGTGCATGAAGACAACCCTCGAGCAGACGTCGCGGGCGAACTTCATTTCGTGCGTCACCATCAGCAGCGTCATGCCTTCCGCCGCAAGCTCGCGCACGACCGCCAGCACCTCCGACACCAGTTCCGGGTCAAGCGCCGAGGTGATTTCGTCGCAGAGAAGTGCTATCGGCTGCATGGCGAGTGCGCGGGCGATCGCCACGCGCTGCTGCTGGCCGCCCGAAAGCTCGTCCGGATAGGCATCGAACTTGTGCCCCAGCCCGACCCGGTCGAGCATCTTGCGCGCCATCGCATCGGCCTCCGCCTTCGCGGTCTTCTTGACGACAGTCTGGGAAAGGATGACGTTGCCGCCGACCGTCAGATGCGGAAAGAGGTTGAACTGCTGGAAGATCATCCCGACCTTCAGCCGCAGCGCCTTCAGATGCACCTCGTCGTCGAGCAGCTGCGCGCCGGCGACCGAGATCGCCCCTTGCGTGATTGTTTCCAGCCCGTTGATGCAGCGAAGCAGCGTCGACTTGCCCGAGCCGCTCTTGCCGATGATGGCGATAACCTCGCCGGGCGCTACATCGAGATTGATGCCTTTCAGAACCTCGTTGGTGCCGTAGCTTTTGCGGACCTCAGTGATTTCGATGAGCGACATTGAGCTTCCTTTCGAGAATTTGGCTGCTCTTGGACAGGGGCCAGCAGAGCGCGAAATAGATGAGGGCGACGAGGCCATAAACGACGAAGGGCTGGAAGGTGGCGTTGGTAACGACGGTTCCGGCCTTCGACAGTTCGACGAAGCCGATGATCGAGGTCAGCGCCGTGCCCTTGACGACCTGGACCGAGAAGCCGACGGTCGGCGGCACGGCGATCTTCAGCGCCTGGGGAAAGATGACGTAGCGCATCTGCTGCAGCCGCCCCATGCCGAGGCTGGCGGAGGCCTCCCATTGTCCCTTGGCGATAGATTCAACGCAGCCCCGCCAGATTTCGGCGAGAAACGATGCCGTCCACAGGATGAGCGCCAGACCCGCGGCAAGCCAGGCCGGAACATCGACGCCGAACAGGCCGAGGCCGAAGAAGGCGATGAAAAGCTGCATCAGGAGCGGCGTGCCCTGGAACAGCTCGATGTAGTATTTCGCAAAAGCCCTCGCCATCTTGCGCTTGCTGATGCGCAGGAAGAGCAGGAGCAATCCGACCGCCCCTCCCCCGACGAATGAGACGAGCGAAAGCAGGATGGTCCAGCGTGTTGCCAACAAGAGATTGCGCAGGATGTCCCAGGTGGAAAATTCGATCATCGCACCAACCTCCGGGGAAAGATGAAGCCGCCCAGGACGGCCAGTGTCTGGCGCAGCAGGACGGCGAGGCAGAGATAGATGAGGGTCGAAACCATATAGGCCTCGAAGGCCCGGAAGGTCCGAGACTGGATAAAATTGGCGGCAAAGGTCAGGTCTTCGGCAGCGATCTGCGACACCACCGACGAGCCGAGCATGACGATGACCACCTGCGAGGACAAGGCCGGCCAGATCCGCTGCAGCGAGGGCACCAGCACGACATGGCGGAAGGTCTCGAAGCGGCTCATGGCAAGGCTGGCACCGGCCTCGAACTGGCCTTTGGGCGTCGCCTGGATACCGGCGCGGATGATCTCGCAGCTATAGGCGCCGAGATTGATCACCATGGCGATGTTGGCAGCCGTCAGTTCGCCCAGTTGCAGGCCGAGCGACGGCAGGCCGAAGAAGATGAAGAAGAGCTGGATCAGGAACGGCGTGTTGCGGATCAGCTCGACATAGGTGGCGACGATCGGCTTCAGCCAGGCCGGTCCCAGCGCCCGCGCCCAGGCACAGAAGATGCCGAGCGATATTCCGAGCACCGCGCCGATGGCAATCAGCTCGAGCGTTATCAGAACGCCCTTGACGATCTGCGGATAATATTGGGCTAACCAGCCGAATTCAAAAACATAGTTCAAGTTGTGCCCCTCTTCGTCTTCAACGGCGGTTTCGCCATCCCGCGACGTGCGGGATGGCGACCATCAATCAGTCAGAGGTCGGCCGGAAGATCGGCGCCGAGCCATTTCTGGGAGATGCCGTTGAGCGTGCCGTCCGTCTTGGCGGCGGCAATGACGCCGTTGACCTTTTCGAGCAGCGCCGCCTCGTTCTTGTTCATGCCGATGTAGCAAGGAGAGTTCTTGATCAGGAACTTCAGTTCCGGACGCTTCGGCGGGTTCTTGGCGAGAATGGCGGCCGCAACGACGTTACCGGTCGCGACCACGTCCACCTGACCGGAGAGGAAGGCGGAGATCGTTCCGTTGTTGTCCTCGTAGCGCTTGATGACGGTATCGGCAGGGGCAACCTTGGTCAGCTCCAGATCCTCCACGGCACCGCGCGTGACACCGACGGTCTTGCCGGAAAGTTCCTCGGCCTTGGTCACGGCCACATCGGCGGGCGCGAAGACGCCGTTGAAGAAGGGAGCGTAAGGCGACGTGAAGTCGATCACCGCTTCGCGTTCGGCATTCTTGCCGAGGCTCGAAATCACCAGGTCGACCTTGTTGGTCTGCAGGTAGGGAATGCGGTTGGCGCTGGTGACGGGAACAAGTTCGGTTTTCACGCCGAGCTTTTCTGCGATCAGATTGGCAACGTCGATATCATAGCCCATCGGCGCCATGTCGGTGCCGACGCTGCCGAAGGGCGGGAAGTCCTGCGGGACAGCGACGCGGATCGTGCCGCGGGCGGCGATGTCGGCGAGCGCGTCGGCGCGGGAGGCCGAAGCCGTGGCAAAGATGGCGGCAACGGCCATCGCCGCGACGGCGAAACGTTTGGTGAATGTCATGCTGTTCTCCTTTGACGATTATTTCTTCAGGGATGAAACGGCCGCCACTTTCGATTTCGCGGCCGCGGGTGGAAGGGAAAGCGAGGTGCGCAGTTCCGAAAGCGGATCGCGTCGCGACGTCAGGTCGAGACCTTCCTCGACCTCTTCGAGATGCGCGATGCTGAGATCGGCGGCTTTCGTGAATTCGCCGGCCTCCAGTGCGTCGACGATCGCGCAGTGGCCGAGATGTGACTGCATGGCGTGGAAGTCGGATTGATAGAGCATGGAAATCAGGATGGTCCGCGCCGTCAGGTCGCGCAGAATGTCTATGAGCACGCCATTGCCGCTCAGCTCCGCCAGCCGAATGTGGAAATCGCCCATCAGGCAGATCAGCCGCTGTTTGTCGGCAGCCGCGATCGCGGCCTTCTCCTCGGCCAGATGGGCGCGCAGCTTGCCCCTTCCCGCTGGCGTCAGTTCGATCATGCTGCGCAACAGGCCGGACTCGATGACGCGCCGGGCGGCATAGACCGTCATCGCCTCTTCGGCGGATGGCTCTACCACGAACCAGCCGCGGCGCGGGCTGACGTGGACGATAGCGCGGGTCTCGAGCCGCATCATTGCCTCCCGCACCCGCGTTCGCGACACGCCGAAGAGCGTCGCCAACTGGTTCTCGCTGAGGCGGGTTCCGGGCTTTATTCGGGCGGAAAGGATACCAGAGACGATTGCCGTCTCGATATCGTCCTGTGCTGTATGTAAATCTTGCATACCAGATTGGAGAGCAAGTGCCGTGCCAAATTTCAGAAGACAGCCAAGTCAAGCACTTAGTGTCCTACCGCGATGAACATGATGAAAAATACGGCAGGAGCCTGTTCAGGTGGCGTTTTTTGCTGCAAGGCGAGCGATGCGGAATGCGCACCAGACGCCCACTCACCTGCAGCCGCATCGGCTCGCCTGGAAACGGGGATGACAGCCTGCCGCGAGGTCGCCGCCGATTCTCCCTTTCCCCCAGTGGGAGAGGACGCAAAATCAACATCTTAGCCAAAGGCTAAGTGTTAGATTTAGTTGGTAAGGGGATCTTCACGATCTCTACCGCACCCCCGTTCATCCCCGCCCGACGCCCTCATGCCATACTCCTCCCGTCCCACCACGGATACACCGGCAGGCG
>UCOA01000164.1 GCA_900474095.1 Hyphomicrobiales bacterium
ACGCCGCCAAGCACAGCAAACCCGCCGCGGTGGTTTCTGTATGTAGAGTCCTATGACAGCTGGTTCATGCGTCTGGTCGGTAAACTGACCGGTGAGGAGGATATCAATGCGTCCGCCTGCAGGCGGCTGCTGGAGCGTTTGCAGGCGCGGCTGCATGTCTATCTTGAGGTCCGCTTCATCGGACCGAACCATCAAGTTCCGGCTTATTGCACGCACGACAGCTTGATTGCCCAAGCCGGCTCGGCCGCGCCGACCACCAGCCAGCGTGAAAAGCCATAGACAGAAATCTCCAGACCATTCAAGTCGATCCGAGGTCCTGCCGGGATGAAATCCTCTCCAATGCGACGATTTCATGCGGTGAGGCCTTTTGAACCTTGAAGGGTATAGGGCGCCTTCCGGCTGCAGGAGCCGCGGTCAAAAGTAAGGCACCGAGCGCTGACGCCGTCAATGCCCACATAGACGCTATTTTGATAAGGCGTACTCGTCGCGCCCGACCTTCATCCCACTCGTATGCCATGCTCAGTCCTCCAAGGCCAATTGGAGCTTTCCGATGGATCGGCGTCGAGCAAAAAAGCGCGGAGTCGCAGGTTCGAATCTACTCAGGGCGAGCAATTGAGGCGTAGTCCGCTAACGCGCCATCGCTGCCTGCGTAGCAGCTCCCGGCCCGGAGGCGAACGCGCTTTCATCTTGCGCCGAAGAGAGCCGCAGGGACGCATGAACAAAGCCCCGGCGCGCGGCGCCGGACTTTTGAGCGGGAGACAAACGAAGGCTCAGAACGGTTGGGACAATCAGCCTGGTTTCTGCCTTCGAATGCGCACCAAACTCTCATGCGTATCAAAGGGCCGAGAAAACATATCTCAAGCGCGTCCGGTCGATGGAATCTATCACATCGATGGTAAGCAAACCGTCGAACTCAGCGGCGAACGCGCAACTGGGTGGCCTACGGTCTGGTCGTTCTGATCGGAGCCGAGAATGGCAAGACGATCAAGAACACGAACGGCGTCATTTATAACGATGAGTATGTCCGGCGTGATAGCAAATGGCTGATCGAAAAGCGTGTGTCTAATTACCATCGCCAAGGGACAACCCTACGGAGGAGCAGTCTATCCCAATTCAATACGCCCTGTTTTCCCCAGCTCACGGAGCTCGTGAAACTGAATGACAGCAATACGTCCGTCAAAGGTTCCAACGGCCAAAGAAGCTTCCGTCAAATCCATAGAGTAGATGACCGTCGGATAGCTTTCGATTGTGACTTGTCCAGCCATCTCGACTGCCCCGTTGGCCGCATTTATCAGCGCGAGTGTGCCATCAAGAAAGGCCACAATGATGAGTTCTTCTTTTGGAGAGTGCACTATGGCACTTGCTACTGCCTTGGTGCCAAGTCGCCACGTTTCCTGCACCTTTCTGTCGTCGCTCAACCGACTGAGGCTAAAGCCACGTCGCGCAAATTTGCTCTGATCAATCGGCCTGCGGAAAATAAATCCTCGATTGCCTTCGCTCGGGTTCGGGTCGTAATGCCGACCAGAGACAATTACGCTTGGTCCCAGTTTATCATCGATGTAGCAACCAAGGCACTCCATGGCGTGGCTGGCGTGAGTCCCATCAGAGGGCAAGAGATACCATAGCGTCTCAACCGAACCATCCGCCCCGATCCGGCAAAGACGTTTCTTCTCGTGCTGGGTCTCAGGCGTGCCTTGGAGAATGAAAAGGTCAGGCGCACCGTCAATTCCCAGGAAATGGTTGAAGCTATCATAATGGCCGAGGCTCACGAGGTGAACATCGCCCGTATGGATATCGACTATCACGTCCTTTTTTGCATCGCTGCCTTGGCTCCTGTCCAGCCGTCCAAGCACCTTTCCCTCCGTTGAGGAAACGAAGTTGTAGCCGCCTTCAAATGTCCCGATATCCACCAGGGAATCGTTGGAAATCGACGATAGCTGCGAGCGCCGTATCCGCCAGTCCTCTATGGCATATGACGCGACAATAGGCGGCGTTGTGCGAAGCAGACTCGCTCCAAAGTATCCGTCCTTCTTCAGGCAGGTCACGCCGCCCGCTGTCAGATCATGGATTTCCACCAGGCAGCCGTCGTGAACAGCGGCCACCTTGCTACTGTCCGTCCAGGCAACGTCCCAGATTGCTCCCCTCCCTAGGACTTGATCGACGCCAAACCAATCCATCAGCTGCAGATCGATAACATCGCGTCGGTCTGGGCCGTTTCTAATGAGCTCAACGGTCTGCCGGACAATTGCCTGTCCCGGATCAATCTCGATTTCAGCGCCACTCTCCGCTCCCAGCACCCCGTATGGAACGCTCAGTGGATAAACCCGATCGAAAGGGTCGTCGCCGCTCCCCCAATCCTCATCCCACGGTCGGACCAACGCATCGAGCCGCTTCCCGTCTTCCGAGAAGTTACATTGCTCGACTTTTGGCACTACTTTGGCAGGCTGCCAGAAACGACCGACCTGCCAGTTCCAGAACAATAGTTCGCCCTCGAACAAGTAGCCCCCGTCATAACAACCCGCCGCCACCGCTATAACTGGATCGAAAGGGTGAAAGCTCACGTCATTGATTGGCATGCGCAAATCATCAAAGACGGCGAAGGGCCGTAGTTCCCTTGGTCGGTGAAGCGCCAGCCTTTGACGCATCCGTTGCCCCATGTAAGCGGCACGTCCGGGAGGTTTTGTGAGTAGCGGAAATGTACTTGCGATCGCGAGAATACCGTCGCCAGGGCTTCGAAACACATGTGTGATAGCACCGCTTCCTCGGATGGTCGGCGAATAGATTATCAACGGCATATCTCCTCGGCACACAGCACTCGACTTCCCTGCCGCTTGTGGTTCAGTGCACTAACCCGGGCAGCTAATACCTAGTCGATGCATTTCGCGATAGATGTTCTGTGCTCGCCGGATCGCATAAGATCTCGCCTGGAACTGCGGCATTGGGCTGACGCGCTCGTAGATGCCCGCTTTTCCTTAAGTGGCGGAGGTCTTTCGTCCGCTTTTTAGCGGCTCGATTGCGGTCGTTCCCATAGGCAACGGGGCGAATAGCTCCGAGATGTCGCAGGACAACGCAATGGCTATTTTCTCAAGCGTCTTAATTGTCGGATTTTTGCTGCCGCGCTCAAGGTGTCCAGTGTAAGAGCGCTCGACCCCTGCGATAAGCGCTAGGTCATCTTGTGAAATTCCCTTCGCCACCCTTAGGCGCCGGATATTCAAAGCAATCAGTTGCTGTGCGTTCATCGGTGTAGCACAGCATCTGGAAATTTGAAAAACCACGTAATATAGAACTATGAAAGCCCGCGACGCTCCGCTATGCTGTGACTGGCAGGGCGACGCGTCGTCATGCGTAGGAGACGTCTTCGCATGGAACTACGCCAACTCAGCTATTTCGTTGCCGTCGCCGAAGAGCTCCACTTCGGTCGGGCTGCGATGCGGGTTCATATTGCTCAGCCGGCGCTGTCGACGCAGATCCAGGCGCTCGAGCGCGAGCTCGGCGTCCAGCTGTTTGTCCGGACGACGCGGCGCGTCGAACTGACGGTGGCCGGTGAAACCTTCTATGACCGATGCGTGCGCATCCTCAGCGACATCGATGTCAGCACAGAGGTCACCCGCTTGGCTGCCGGCAAGACGGCAAGGAAAATCAGGATCGGCACCATCTATCCAGCCACCATCGGCGTGCTTCCGGCGTTCCTGTCGAGGATCGCAAGGAAATATCCCGATATCGAGTTGCAGATCCAGAGCGGCTCGACGGGCGATATCATCCGTAATCTCGAAACCGGCCAGATCAACCTCGGCTTCATCCGGCCGGTGGAGAAAATCGGCTCCTTGCGCTTCTTCTCGATGGCCAACGACGACTATCTGCTGGCGATCGCCAAGGACAGCCGGCTTGCCGGTCTCGACGAGATCGGCATCGAGGACCTGCGCGACCAGAAGATCATCTCGTTCTCGCGCCAGAACCTCTCTTACACCGAGCGCTACTTTGCCGAGATGTTTGCCGAGCACGATCTGGTACGCAACATCGCCTATACCTGCGATGACACGTTTGCGCTGATCTCGCTGGTATCGGCTGGCCTTGGCATTGGCTTTGCGCCGCAATGGACGCAGGATTTCCTCAACCGCAATTTCGAGCTTCGCAAGGTGAGGGGCGTCGACTTTCGGATCGGCATGGGGGTTGCCTGGAACACCGAGGATCCGACCGCCGCGCGTGACGACATCATCGATATTGCCCGCTCGCTGGTCAGGCCGCCCAGACAGCTTGCAACACAACTGTCACTATGAGCGTTTCGAGCTGCGACGCAGTGGATATGCGCCAGAAACCACCGGCTCTCATTCAAAATCACATCAGACACGTGGGAGACGATCATGTCGCGCAATCCAGTCCAGTCCAAGAAACCGAAAGCCACAAGTCCGCAACCCGCCGCCCAAGGCAAGCCTGGCGATGACGCCATCATCGACCAGGCCCACGTGCTTTATGGCAGTGATGCAGCGACCGCGGTTGCCTACTGCGGGCTGGACGACTGGTTCGAGGGTGAGGAAGTCGAATTTCGCCGATTTGCGCAACTGTTTCGGAGGCTCATGAACTAGGCCGTTTTGACAAAGGTTGATGGCCCCTGATAGAGGCAAATGTGCAGCAATTCGGCACGGCAGGCATCCAAAGCCGTTCATCCTAGGTTCATCGCAAGCACCCGAAAATGACCCAACCAAACTGTTAGGGTGAT
>UCOA01000048.1 GCA_900474095.1 Hyphomicrobiales bacterium
GTCAACAAGCGCCATCTCGACATGGTCTACAGCCATGTCAAATACTCGGACCGTCCCTTCATGGGCTCGATCACGGCGGAGGAGCGGGCAGAGGATTCAATTGACATGGCGCGCCTCGTCTTCGGCCGCGATTTCGTCGATCGTAACTGTGTCATCCTCGGTAACGTCAACGTCAACTCGCCGCTCGTCTGGGATGGTACGATGACGAAGTCGTTGCGCGCCTACGCCCGCGCCAACCAGGCCGCGGTCATCGTGCCGTTCATCCTTGGCGGCGCCATGGGGCCGGTCACCAATGCCGGCGCGATTGCGCAATCCTATGCCGAAACGCTGGCCGGCTGTGCGTTGACGCAGCTCGAACGCAAGGGCGCGCCGGTCATTTTCGGCAACTTTCTCTCCTCGATGTCGTTGCGTTCCGGCTCGCCCACCTTCGGTACGCCGGAGCCTGCCATCGGCTCGATGGTGATCGGCCAACTGGCGCGCCGGCTGAAGCTGCCGTTGCGTTGCGCCGGCAACTTCTCCAACTCAAAGCGGCCGGATGCCCAGGCGATGCAGGAAGGCGTCATGTCGATGATGTCGGCGGTGCATTGCGGCGCCAACTTCATTCTGCATTCGGCCGGCTTCCTCGATGGCTTGCTCGCCATGTCCTATGAGAAATTCGTCATGGACACGGATTTCTGCGGCGCGCTGCATTCCTATCTCGCGGGTGTCGTCGTCGATGATAACACGCTTGCCATGGATGCCTTTCTGCAGGTCGGTCCGGGCAACCACTTCCTCGGTTGCGATCATACGATGCGCAACTACCAGACAGCCTTCTGGGATTCGGCGCTCTCGGACAACGAGCCCTTTGAGAAATGGAGCGAAGAGGGCGGCTCGACCGACATGGCGACGCGCGCCAACAGGCGCTGGAAACAGACGCTTGCCGAATATGAAGCGCCGCCTCTGGATGTGGCAATCGACGAGGCGCTGACGGACTATATGGCGAGACGCAAGAACAGCATGGCGGATGCCTGGTATTGAACCCGGCACAAATACTAGCGGGTCTTTCGAAAGGCTCATTCTGTTTCCCTGGGACCAGTTGGTCGCCGTGCTCGGATCGGATTTTTCGGAAGCAGCCTCCGTCGAGCGGCGCGTCGCGCAGGTCGTCGTCGAGCATGGAACCCTGCCGATGGCCGATCTCTATTTCGAGCTGAAACCGCTGTCGCGCAATCTCGGCGCGGTCGACTACAAGGCGCTGATTCGGCGCGAGAATCCGATCCTGACGCGAAACCCGGAAGGGCAATTCGATCTGTTGCGCATCGGTGATGCCGTGGCGAGCCGCAACATCCATGCCGGCATCTACGACGCCCTCCGCTACGGCGTGCTGTTCTGAATGAAAGAAACGGCGGCGCTCTCGCACCGCCGTTTCTTCTGTCAAACCGTAGAGCCTGTCAGTTTTGGTTGCAGGCTATTCAGCTGGCTTCACCTCTGTTGCCGGTGCCGTCGACGATGTGGTTGTCGTATCGACTGGCGCATTGACATTCTGTTCGGCAATCTTTTGCGACTTGGTCTTGAATTCCGGCGCGGCCTTCAGCGTGTCGGCAGTTTCCTGCGTGGTCAGCTTCAGGTCATCCGAATTCGGAACCTCACTAACGGCGATCGTGTCGAGAGGCACGGCGACGTTCTTTTCGCCGATACCAAGGAAGCCGCCAACGCCGACAACGGCCGCTTCAACCGAGCCGTCCTTGGTGAAAATCACGTCATTGATCTCGCCGATGCTCTCATCGGCGGCGTTGTAGACGGACTGACCAATATAGGTGTTGGCCGAAATCTGGTCCTCGGCCTGTTCGGTCAGATAGCCGGCCGGGGCCTGAGCGGCCTGATCAACAGGCTTTTTCATCGCGTCAGCCGGCTGCTCGCCGGTCATCGGCTTTGTTTCCATGGTTTGCGGCTGGGTAGCCGGCTGGGTGGTGTCCTGTGCGAAGCCGAGCGGCGCAAAGGCGGTCACGCCTGCAAAAAGTGCGCCCGCGGCGACGGAAGCTACGAGTTTCCTGGTCATTTCAAACCTACCTTTTCGTTTCTTGTCGATCAGGGCGCGGGGCTGGATACGGTTCCGCCGCACCGGTGATATCTAAAAAACGTCCAAGGCCGCCAGTAGTTCCCTAAAAAGATATGCAACGCGCGATGGAACCTTTCGGGCCATTCTTTTTTGAACGTGTAGTGCCGGCCAAAACCGATGAAAAGTTAGTGTCGCAGATTATAGCTCGGACTGGTTGCGCGTAAAGAGAGCCGGGCGAACCCGGCTCTTCATTTCACGCACATGATACGGTCAGTGGCTTTTTGCGGAAGACTTCGCTGCCGCTTGCGCCGACCAGGAAGTCGAGGTCGGCGCCCTTCGGCCTGCAGCACGCTGTCGTGGTAGAGCTTGTAGTAGCCGCGCGTCCATTTCTGCTCGGGCGCCTTCCACGCGGCCATGTGCGAGGCGAACTCTTCCGCGCGGCGCGTCAGAGCCGGAAGATCGGTTCGAAACGGCCCTTGACCGAGACGCCGAGTTCGAAGGTCTGGCCGGCGTTCGGGTCGGCTACGCGGGCGTCGGCGTCCATGTCCTGCCAGGCGGACGTCACCAGCAGGCGATCGGCCTTGGCGCCGATGAACGCCGGGCAGCTCGATTGCGTTGCCGGCACGGCGTAGCGCGCGATCTTCGTTCCGTCCGGCTTGTAGACATCGATGGCGCCCTGGCCCCAGCGGGCATTCCAGATCAGACCGTCGGCATCGCAGACGGATCCATCGACATCGCCGGGATTGCCGCTTTGGTCGTTGAGCACGGAAGCATCGCCGGTGGGCAGTCCGGTTTCAGGGTCGAGAGCCACTTTCATGATGTGATTGACCGCCGAATCGACGAAATATCCCGTGGAGCCGTCCGGCGAAAAGCAGATGCCGTTCGGGATGCTGATATTGCTGTAGAGCTTGATCACGGTGCCTTTGGCGACATGATAGATCGCGCCGGCGCCTTTTTGCGCGCGCCTTCCCATCGTGCTGACCCAGAGGCTTCCCGACGGATGCATGCGGCCGTCGTTGGAACGGTTTTCCGGGTTGTCTTCAAGTGTCGCGTAGGCTTTGAAAGTTCCCGTTTGCGTGTTGCGAATGAACAAACCCTGGTCCGACGCGATGAGCTGCTGTTCGGGATCGACGATCGCCATCACGCTGGCCATGAAGGGCAGGGGGTGAACGCTCTTGCGACCGCTCTCCAGATGCAGTTCGTGTAATTCCTTGCCCTTGATGTTGAACCACCAGGCCGAGCCGGTGGCCGGATCGAAGCTCGGGCCTTCGCCGAGTTCAAGCGTTTCGCCGCACAGGATCTTGCCGGTAAATGCGATTGCTTCGGACATGGTCAGGCTCCGTAAACCGCGTCATAGGCCTCGATCGTCGCCCGCGCCCGCTTGCCGACCTGGGCCGCGTCCATGCCCGCCTTATAGAGGCTGGAGCCGAGGCCGAAACTCTTCACGCCGATCTTGGCGTAGTCGGCGAAATTGACTTCCGAAACGCCGCCGACGGCGGCGATTTCAAGTTCCGGCGGCAGCACGGCACGGATCGCTGAAATGCCCGATGGCCCAAGCACGCTGGCGGGGAAAAACTTGAGCCCGGTCGCGCCGGCATGGGCCGCGGCGAGCGCTTCGGTCGGGGTGAAAACGCCAGGCATGGTCACCATGCCGCGGGCAGCCGCAAGCGCGATCACGTCCGTTTCGACATTAGGGCTCACCATCAGCTTGCCGCCGACGCCGTCGAGCCGCTCGACCTGTTCCGTGGTCAGCACGGTGCCGGCGCCGATCAGGCAGCCCGCCGGCGCCATTTTCACGGCGATCTCGATCGACCGGAATGGCTCCGGCGAGTTGAGAGGAATTTCGATGGCGGTGAAACCGGACTCGATCAGGGCGCCGACGACACCCTGCGTTTCCTCCGGCTTCAGCCCGCGCAGGATGGCGATCAGTGGATATTTCATCGGCGGGAAGGGGATGCGGTGCATGATGTCTCTTTCTTCAGGCAGGCCAGATGGCGTTGGCCGCGGTGGCAAGGCCATGGCGAACGGCTTCATCGGCATCGATGGCAACGGGGTTGAGGTCGAGAGCCGACAGCGCTGATTGATAAAGGCCCGCGAGCGCGCCGGAGGCGACAAGACAGACGCCGCTCCCCGGTTTGGCGGTCGAGAGTGCGCCGGCAATTTCAAGGCCGATCAAAGTGCCCGACAGCCGCGCCTTGGCCGCCTGCGCGGTCACGTCGTGCAGCAACTGGCCGCTGCGTACGGCAAATACCAGATTGGTGGCGAGAGCCGGGCTTTTCGCGGCTTTTGTAACTGCGCCCAGAAACACGGGATCGTCGGCTTCGAAGGAGCCGCCATCCGCAACCGCGTGACTGAGGATCGAGTGCTTGGCGATGACGTCGAACAGTTCGCCGGTCATGAAGGTCGAGAACCCGTCGACGATGCCGCCAGTAACGCGCACCCATTTGCTGTGTGTGCCTGGCATACAGACGAGGTGGCTGCCGCTTCCGAGCCGCGACAGGGCTCCGAGCAACTGCGTTTCCTCGCCGCGCATGACGTCGGGTGCGGCCTCGCTGCGCTGGGCAAGCCCCGGCAGGATGCGGATGTCGCGATTGGCGTCTGGCACCGTGACCGCCGCCTTGACGATGCCGGTCAAGGGCGCAGGCGTGTCGAGATAACCCGCTTCAACCCAGCCCTGACGCGCGCCGGCCATGCCGCAGATAACGACGGGCAGGTGCGGCGGTGCCGAAACTGCAGCGAGGTGCGATTCGAGGAGCGGCGAGAAGCCGGTTTTTGCCGCTGTCGTCATGCCATCGCCGCTGCGACGTTCGGCAAGGACTTCGCCGCTCTCGCTGACGATCCATAGGCGGAAGCTCGAGGTCCCCCAGTCCACCGCGGCGTAGGATGCTGCCGTCATTAAAATACGCCTCCGTCAATGATCATCGTTTGTGCCGTCATCCTGGCCGAGCAGTCGGAGGCGAGATAAAGGCACGGCCCCACCATGTCCTCCGCGACGAGCGTGTGTTTCAGGCATTGTTTTTCCAGCATGCCGGCAATTGCGGCGTCGTCCAGCCAGAACTTCTTCTGCCGCTCGGTCACCACCATGCCGGGCAGCACCGCGTTGACGCGGATATTTTCTGACCCGAGCCTGCCGGCGAGCGATTTGCTGAGGCCGACAATGCCAGCCTTGGCGGTCGCATAGGCCGGAATTTCCCCCATGTTGAGCATGAAGGCGATCGACGAGAAATTGATGATCGAACCGCCGCCGGCCCGGCGCATATGTGGCACTGCTGCCTGGCTGATGAAGAAGATGTGGCGCAGATTGACGGCCAGGCTTTCATCCCAGCTTGCCTCTGTCACCTCCTCCAATGGCTGCCGGTCATCGCGCGCGGCATTGTTGACGAGAACGCTGAGTGAGCCAATCGTTTCAACGGCGTGATTGACAGCCGGCGTGATCGCCTGCACTTCCCGAAGGTCGGCGCGAATGAAAACCGGAGCGTGCGCGACATCGCGTGAGAGCTGCTCCACCAGCCTCCGGCTTTCCGCTTCGGCAATGTCGATGAAGGCGACCCGCGCCCCCTGCCGGGCAAAGCCCTCGACGAGGGCTGCGCCGATGCCTGAGCCGCCGCCGGTGATCAGGACGCCACGACCTTTGAGGTCATGAAACTGTGCGGCTGGCAAGGCCATCGTATTTCGCTCTCCCTGATGCTGCGGCATTCCGTAAACTCGGCTTGCAATTGCATCCATAAAGTTCCATTATGTGGAACGCACTCTTATTATTTGGAATTATCGCGCCGTCGCAGATGTGTTGTCAAGATCGCGTCAGCGGCGATCGGTGAACCGAAACGGAAATCATGGATCGCGAAGGCCTCTCCTCTTCTCCAACGACTGAGAATAGCGGCACTGGCACGCTGGGCAAGGCTCTTTCCGTGCTTGAAACCGTGGTGATGTCGGACCGGCCGCTTCGGTTCAGCGAAATCCTCGCCTTGTCGGACCAGCCACGCGGGACCCTGCACCGCCAGCTCTCGCATCTGGTCGAGGAGGGACTTCTCGTTCAGGGGCGCGATCTCTGCTATGAGCCGGGCCTGCGGCTGTTGAAATTCGCCTACCGGTCCTGGTCGAAGAATCAGTTCCGGGCGGTTGCGGCGCCGCATCTGCGCAAGCTGCACGAGGAAACGGGCGAGACCGTTCATTTGGGCGTCCTGCGCGGCACGGAAATCATCTATGTCGACAAGGTCGAGAGCCGCCAGACGGTTCGGATGGAATCTCAGATCGGCAATGCATCACCCGTTTATTGCACCGGGCTTGGCAAGGCGGCGCTCTCCGTGCTGCCGCAAGACCGCCTCGCAGAGACGCTCGGAAAGCTGGCATTCCATCGCTTTACCGCCAATACACATCTTTCCGTTGCTGCCTTGAAACGTGATCTGGATGAGGCGCGACTGCGAGGCTATGCCTTCGATCGTGAAGAACATGAAACGGAAATTCGCTGTGTTGCCGCTCCGATTCATGATGCTAGTTTCGATTTCGTCGGCGGCATTTCCGTGACCGGGCCGGCTTACCGGGTGACGATGGAACAGCTTGAAATCTGGGCCCATCCGGTCCGCCAGGCGGCGATGGCGATTGGTGAAGATGTGGAGATTAGTCTGGGGCCGGGACGATAGTTGAATATGCTTCTACGGTTAATTTAGGCAAACCGGCTGGACGCAGGGAAAGCGGAGTTGTAGCTTCAACTATCAGATTCGGTGCCTGCTGACGTTCGATTTGCCGCTTCGAAAAAGGCTTCGCCGGAATCAACCGGTAAACGAAAAGATCTCAGCGGCATCGAAACGGTTTCTTGCGTCGAGCCGATGGCTGCGAGTCTGGAAGAGTGAAAATGATCGATTTCAGGGGGCATCTGTCATCCATCGCGCTTTCCGCCGATCCGCGGATTGCTAAAGCCATGACGCGGGAAGCGGATATCCGCCAGGCGCTGGAGCAGGTCACGGACGCTTACGGCTTTCACCGTTTCGTGGTCATGGTCGTTCCGGCCAAGGGCTCCCACAGCCTGTCGGACTCGGTGGTCATGACCAATTGGCCGAAGGATTTCCTGGTCAGCTACGATGCTGCCAGTCTGATGGCCGGCAGTCCGGTCATAGAACGGCTGCGCCGCAGTACCATTCCCTTCACCTACGATACGACCTTGGAGTCCCGTCGGCGCCCGGACGGCAAGGGCAGTGCCGTGTTGTCTCTGTTCGAACGCGGGCGTTTGCGACGCGGCGTATATATCCCCGTTCACGATGTGCGCGGAACCTGCGGCGCCGTCGGTTTTGGCGGAGAACGGGAAGTGGTCAACTCCGGCGAACTGAAAGAGCTGACCTTTGTCGCTGCCTATCTGTTCAGCCGCCTCAGCGAAATAGGGGAAATCCGCAATCGGGCACCCGGAGGCTTGTCGCGCCGCGAGATCGAATGCCTGCACTGGGCAGCGGCAGGCAAGACGACGACGGAAATGGCAAAAATTCTCGACCTCTCCGAATATACCGTCAATCACTATCTAAGCCGTGCAACCCGCAAGCTTGATTCCGTCAATCGTGTGCAGACCGTCGCTAAAGCGATACGCGCCGGCCTGATCAACTGAGAAGAATCTATATGGATACGAGCAGGAAAACCGGCATGGTGAGTGGCAGCGACGACCGGGGAGGCGGACGACCGATTGCCACGCAGTGGACGCGACAATGCGGCGGAGACCGTCTATGCGCGATACTCTGATGGCTGAACCGATGGAAAAAGAGCCGTCGCGCGGTGGCGATTTCGCGTCCGAGATCGCCGCGCTGGAAACGCAGTTCGACGTTATCCGTTATATGAAGAGAACGACCCAGGCTTTCGGCTTCAAGACCTTCCTCGTCTGCATGGTGCCCTCCTTCGATGCGGAGAAACTGGCCAACGCATCCATCCTGTCGAATATGCCGGCAGAGTTGATAAGCAAGTACGACAGCATTTCGGTCCTCAAACACTCAACGGGAATCCGCCGGTTGCGCGAAACCACGACGCCGTTCCAACTGACGGTCGAGGAGTGGGAGAACGAAACCGGCAGGCCAGCGCAGACAAACGAATATATTGCGATGCTGCGGGAAAACGGGATATTCCAGGCCAATTATTTCCCGGTTCACGATGCCGACGGCAGCCGCGCCACTGTCATCTGGATGGGAAAACGCATCGATCTGCCGATGACGGCGATGATGGAACTGCAGATGATCGCCATCCATGTCTATAACCGTCTAACCGAGATCGGTTCGTTCTGGAAAGATCCCAGCGTCGCCCTGTCGGAGCGCGAGGTCCAATGTCTCAATTGGACGGCAGCAGGCAAAACCAGCTCCGAGATCGCCGGAATCCTGGGATTGTCGGAGCACACGGTCAATCACTACCTCAACCATGTCAGCAAGAAGCTCGACGCCGTCAACCGTACCCAGGCCGTCGTCAAGGCGATGAAGAAGGGCTACATCAGTTGAGCCTTTGCGGTCCGGCGTCGCGGGCGCGTGTCCGTCCTTGCAGAAGCCCCTTGTCGTAAAATTCGGCAATCCGACCGCACCGTTACGCATCTGCACAATATCTGAGCGGCGATGATTCGGCGCTGTGGCAATCTTCGTCGCGAACCCTTGCATCTGAAGGGTTTTCCCGAACTGGCACGGTTCCTGCTTGGTAGGAAGCAGGTCCAGAGGGGACTGCAATAATAAAACTGCGCCCATGAAGGTCGCGACAAGCAAGGCCGCTTTCAGCCCAAGGTGATCCCGGATGTACGGACACCGCACGGCCGGAAGCGGCCTTTGCTTTTGCAGCTTGTTTTTCTCAGTTACCGCATTGGCGAAACACCCCCGCTCGATTATCTAAGTGTCACGCAAGGCGGTTGAAAACACGCAGCAGGCAATCCGGCCACGCTGGCCGGCGGGAGTGAATGACATGGCAGACGTCACCAAAGAACAGGTCCTCGAAAAGCTGAAAGGCGTGCGCGGGCCGGACATGGACGGCAACATCGTCGATATGGGCCTGGTCTCCGACGTCTTCATTTCCGATTCCAAGGTCTATTTCTCGATCACCGTACCGGCTGAACGCGCGCGCGAACTCGATCCCCTGCGTGCCGCTGCCGAGCGTGTGGTCAAGGAGATCCCCGGCGTCAAGGGCGCCATGGTGGCGCTAACCGCCGACAAGAAGGCGACGGCATCCCAAGCGCCGGTACAGAGGCCCGCTGCAACACCGCCGCACGCCGGGCATTCCCACGCGGGGCATGCGCATGCGGCTGCGCCCGGCCAGCGCCCCGCAGGTCCGGCAAAGGCCGGCATTCCGGGCGTGGGTGCGATCATCGCTGTTGCTTCCGGCAAGGGCGGCGTTGGCAAGTCGACGACCTCGGTCAATCTGGCTCTGGCCCTGAAGGCCAACGGTCTGCGCGTCGGCATTCTCGATGCGGATATCTATGGCCCGTCGATGCCGCGGCTGCTGAAGATATCCGGCCGTCCGCAGCAGATCGAAGGCCGGATGATCCGGCCGATGGAAAACTACGGGCTGAAGGTCATGTCGATGGGATTCCTCGTCGACGAGGAGGTGGCGATGATCTGGCGCGGGCCGATGATCCAGTCGGCGCTGCTGCAGATGCTGCGCGAGGTTGCCTGGGGCGAACTCGACGTCCTCGTCGTCGACATGCCCCCGGGCACCGGGGACGCACAGCTGACCATGGCCCAGCAGGTGCCGCTTGCTGGTGCCGTCATCGTCTCGACGCCGCAGGACCTGGCGCTGATCGATGCGCGCAAGGGCCTTGCGATGTTCCGCAAGGTCGAGGTGCCGGTGTTCGGCATCGTCGAGAACATGAGCTATTTCATCGCGCCCGATACCGGCGCCCGCTACGACATCTTCGGCCATGGCGGCGCCCGCAAGGAGGCCGAGCGGATCGGCGTGCCGTTCCTCGGCGAGGTGCCGCTGACGATAGGCATCCGCGAAACCTCCGACGCCGGCACGCCGGTGGTCGCCTCCGAGCCGGACGGCGAGATTGCCAAGGTCTACCGCGAGATGGCGCGGAAAGTGTGGGATCAGATTTCGGCGCAGAAGGCCGATACGTCGCGGGCGATGCCTAACATCGTCTTCGAATAGGCGGTTCGCGCCTTTCCGACCGGCATTTCGCTATGCATGCATTGCATCTCGGAAATGCGTCGCATCGGCGGTGACATTTGGCAATCGATCGAGTAGCGTCGTTAAGTCTTTGGGCGACATTGTGGCGCTTTGCCACTTTCGCCATTGATTTTGAATGTGCCTTGTTCCATATGCCTCCCCGCATCGGCAAGGATGTACCAGCGGCGCTGCCCTCCGTCGGGCTCCGCATGTTCGTGATGACCGTTTGAGGTTTTGTCGTAAACGACGAGAGTTTCCATATGGATCTGCCGCGCGCAGCTTTGATGTCATACGGCCGGGTGTGTCCGGTTCGCCCTGGTCCGGCCTTGAATTCCACCTTCCCGTGTGACGGGGCGGCGTGTGATTGCGCCGGCCCCGATGGCGCGCGTGCAAGGGCTGCGGAATGATCACTGCCTATCGTGACAATGGCGAAGCCGTCGTGATCAGCGCGGTGAAGCCCCCCGCCTCGCTGCCCTCCGATCTCGTCTGGATCGATATGCTTCGTCCGGACAAGGCGGAAGATTTTCTGGTCGAAAGCTTCCTCGGCATCGAGGTGCCGACGCGCGAAGACTTGAAGGACATCGAACCCTCCAGCCGCCTCTACACGTCGAAGGATGCGGTGTTCATGACGGCATCGCTCGTCAGCAAGGCCGATTCCGGCCGTCCGGAATTGACGGATGTTGCCTTCGTCCTGGCGCGCGGCCTGCTGATCACGGTCCGTTACGAAGAGCCGAAGGCGTTCGATCTGTTCACGGCTGCGATGCACCGCATTCCGGGCGGCTGCGCGACAGGAACCATCCTGGCGACGCGCCTCTTCGAAACCATCACCGACCGCACGGCGGAGATCCTCGAGATCGCGGTCGCCAAGATCGATGCCTTGTCGTTGCAGGTTTTTGGCGACCATCCCGTCGGGAAACGCCGCCCGCCCCAGTATCTAGAAGCCAAGTTGATGGATGTCGCCTCGCATCACCGGTTGGTGGCAAAGACGCGTGACAGTTTGGCCTCGCTCTCCCGCGTTCTGACATTTCTCTATACGGTTCCGTCCGTGCAGGAAAACCGGGAAGCCAAGGAACTCTGCCGGACGATTTCGCGCGATATCCAGTCCCTGTCGGAACATGCCTCCTTCATCTCTGGAAACATCACCTTCCTGCTCGATGCCTCTCTCGGGCTGATTAACGTCGAGCAGAATGCGATCATCAAGATTTTCTCGATCGCAGCGGTGGTCTTTCTGCCGCCGACCCTGGTTGCCTCGTTGTATGGCATGAATTTCGATGTCATGCCTGAACTGAAATGGACTTTCGGCTATCCGATGGCGATCGTCGCCATGGTGATTTCCGCAATTGTGCCCTACTACTTCTTTCGCTGGAAAGGCTGGCTTTGAAAGCCGGAAATACTCATATGTCCCAATCTGTAGCGACCCACGGAACAGCCGACAAGGACTTGCGGAAACTTCTGGCTCTTGCGCTTGGTTCAGTCGGCGTTGTCTACGGTGACATCGGCACCAGCCCGCTCTATGCCTTCCGCGAAGCCCTGCGTCCCGTCGCTGCCGATGGCGTTAGCCGATTTGAAGTGATCGGCCTGATTTCGCTGATGATCTGGACGCTGACCATCATTGTGACGTTGAAATACGTCCTGTTCCTGCTGCGTGCCGATAACAACGGCGAAGGCGGGACATTGTCGCTTCTGGCGCTATTGATGAAGTATGTGGCCCGTCATGGAAATCGCCTGTTTTTCCTCGGCGTAGCGGGTGCCGCACTTTTTATTGGAGACGCAATTATTGCACCGGCGTTGTCGGTTCTTTCTGCTGTCGAGGGTCTGAAACTGGTGACGCCGACCCTGTCGCCTTACGTGGTTCCGATCTCGGTCGTTATCCTGCTGCTGCTTTTTGCGGTGCAGTCGCGTGGAACGGCCGCCGTTTCGAAGTTCTTCGGTCCGATCATGGTGATATGGTTCTTCGTTCTCGCGTTTGCAGGTCTCAATCACATTCGCGATGACTTCGGTATTCTGGCGGCGTTCAATCCTTACTATGCGGTCTATTTCCTGTCCCACGCCGGTTATGTCGGTATCGTCGTCCTCGGCGCGGTCTTTCTGACGGTGACAGGCGCGGAAGCGCTTTACGCCGATCTTGGCCATTTCGGCCGCAAACCCATCCAATGGGCATGGATAGGCTTGGTTTTTCCGGCGCTGGCGCTCAACTACCTCGGCCAGGGCGCCATGGTGTTGAAGCATCCGGAAGCAATCTCCGATCCCTTTTATCTGATGTTTCCTGAATGGGCATTGTTGCCGGTCGTTATCCTCGCGACTTGCGCCACGATCATCGCTGCCCAGGCGGTCATAACCGGCGCATTTTCCTTGACGCGACAGGCGATACATCTGGGCTTTCTGCCGCGCATGGCGATCTTCCACACATCCGAAACACAGACGGGGCAAATCTATCTTCCAAACGTCAACCTGCTTCTGATGTTCGGCGTCATGCTGCTGGTATTCGTCTTCGGCTCATCCGAATCGCTCGCAACCGCCTATGGCATTTCGGTGTCGGGTGCGCTGCTTGTCGATACGCTGCTTGCTTACGAGTTCGTGCGTGCCCGGTGGAATTGGGCGCTGTCCCTTACTTTGACTGTGATCACGCCGCTATTCGTTCTTGAAGCGGTCTTTTTCGGCGCCAACATGCTTAAGATCCACGATGGCGGCTATGTCCCCGTGCTTATTGCTGTTGCAATCATTGTCATCATGTGGACCTGGAAGCGCGGCACCAAGCTCCTGCATGACAAAACACGCCACACCGACATTCCGCTTGTGTCGTTCGTGAAATCCATCGAGCGCAAGAGCGAGCATGCGCCGGTCTCGGTGCCGGGCACCGCCGTCTTCCTGACCAGCGACCCGGAATCGACACCGGCTGCGTTGCTGCACAACATCAAGCACAACCACGTCCTCCATGCGCAGAACTTCATCCTGACGATCCGCACGGCGAGCGTTCCGACCGTGCCGAAGGACCAGCGCGTCACGGCCAGCAGTATCTCCGAGCGCTTCAGTCTCTTGGAAATGCACTTCGGCTTCATGGAAACGCAGAACGTCTCGCAGGCGCTCGGCCTGTTCCGCAAGACCGGCCTGAAGTTCGACATCATGTCGACCTCCTTCTACCTCGGGCGCCGCAAGCTGGTGCCGGATGCGCAGTCGGGCATGCCGCATTGGCAGGACCGGCTGTTCATCGCGCTCGCCAACGCCGCGATCGATCCCTCCGACTATTTCCGCCTGCCGACGAACCGTGTGGTGGAACTCGGTTCGCACGTCATCATCTGACCAACTGCATCGACGCGAACGCCTCCTGCGGCCAGACGGTTGCGGGAGGCGTTTTCCGTTGCCTCCTCAATTCCCGGCGACCGTTATTAACCAAGCATCAAGGTTAATGCTTCATTGTCGAACCATGTTGAAGCGGTAAACGCGCTGTCGAGCGCGAAGGCACCGCTTGTCCGGTTCACATTCGCGGGGAAACGCATTCCGGCTCGTTTGCCGGGTGGACGACCGCGTCTGCCAATGCGTGGAGTGCCGTGTGGTGCGTATGAGTTTGCTGCGTATGAGTAGAGTGCCCTTCAAGTCGCGGTTGTCGCCCGCGCGCTGGACAGCCCCTTTGATGCTCGGCATCGGTCTTTTCGTCGGGTTCCCGTCAGTCTCGGCCCATTCTGATCTCGCGACCTTTCTCTCCGGCATCAATCGCGGCGGCGAACGCTGGCGCATGTACATGACCCGCTCCCCCGCCGGCTCGCTGCACGAAGTGGAGATGGTGTTCAACGACCCGATCACCACTGGCGCGATCGCCGATGGGGCAGGGATCGACATGCCGGGCGGCGGAAAGGTGTCGCTGACGGCGGCAGAGAAGCAGGCCGATCCGCGCACCGACGAAGAGCGGGTGAACCGCAAGGACAAGAAGGGCCGCGTCGTCGCCGTGGCGCCGGTGACGCCGCCGAAGGATTTTACCGCCGGCTCGATCCTGCAGCGCACCAGCGGGCTGACGGTGCCGCTCTTCGACAGCGAGGAGCGCATGGCGTTTTCCAAACCTAGGATCAAGGGCAAGGAAATCCAGATCGCCACCGCTTTCTACAAGAAAAAGGCGCCCAAGCAGGACCCGGCCATGTCGCCGATGCTGGCAAGCCTGGTGACCAACCAGGCGGCGGACGTGCTGGCGACCGCCTATGCGCCGCCGGAGCCGGACTATTCCCGCCAGTCGCCGTTCGATTCGATCCTGCGCGAGGACAAGACCGGCGGCCGTTTCATTCCCGAGATATCGCCGGAAGACCACGCCTGGGCGGCAAACCCGCTGCCGGCCTGGGTATTTTCCGAGGCCGAGCAGAAATGCCTGACCTCGGGCATCTATTTCGAATCCCGGGGCGAATCGATCAAGGGCCAGGCGGCGGTGGCACAGGTCATTCTCAACCGTGTTCGCAATCCCGCCTATCCGGATACGATCTGTGCCGTCGTCTACCAGAACAAGGGCTGGTACAATCGCTGCCAGTTCTCGTTTGCCTGCGACCGTATTCCCGACATCGTCTGGTCGCGCTCCCATTGGCAGACGGCCAAGGAGATCGCCCTTGCCGTCACCGCCGGCAAGGTCTGGTTTCCGGAGGTTGGCTCCGCCACGCACTACCACGCCACCTATGTGAAGCCTGACTGGGGTCCGACGATGAAACGGGTCTCGAAGATCGGCAAGCACATCTTCTACCGCACCTATGGCGGCGGATGGAGCTGAAATCGTCCGGGCTTGGCCCGAGATTGGCAAAGGCCGGTAAAACTCCGGCCATTCACCGTTCTCGGGAAGTTCGCAGGTGATTCCCGCATGATTCCCGCTTCGGCTTGCTGGAAATTGTATAACCGGTTGTTTTTGTGTGATAATATTGTCGCCTGACAAGGGCCTTTGGTGCCTTGACTATAGGGGCACCTAAAACTATGTTGCGGCCGACTTCAAAACGGGCCGAACGGTGGCTTCAAATCCGGCCCTTGTGTGACCGAGCTCGCGGTTTATCACCACGAGAGGAAACAAAAGGGAGGGTGCCACATGACGGACAACCGGAAAGAGGGTCTGGAAGATCGGCTGAAACGCCTCGGTTCGGAACTGTCGGAGAGGCGCAAGGAAGATCCGAAGTATGCTGCGGACGAGGCGCGGGCGGCAGAGAACCGCAAGGGCTATCAGGTTGCCGTGAAGCTTTCGAGCGAATTTGTGGCCGCCATCATCGTCGGCGCACTTCTGGGCTATCTTTTGGACCATTTTGTAGGTACAGGGCCGTGGGGGATGATCATACTTCTCCTCCTTGGGTTCTGTGCCGGCGTGCTGAACGTCCTGCGTTCGGCGGGCATGGTGGCAGCCCCCCATCCCGCGGATCAGCCGGGTAAGGGCGGCAAGAACAAGAGTGACGGCGCGTAAGCGACTGTTGCAAAGACAGGGATGTCCGCCACGTTGGCGGTCCAGAACGAGAGAGAGCGGCTGTGGCAGGCGATAAGGTAGATCCGGTACACCAGTTTGTGGTCAACAAGATCGTTCCGATCGAAATTGGCGGAATTGATTTCTCCTTCACCAACGCATCTCTGTTCATGGTCGCGACGATGGCCGTTGCGACCGGCTTCCTCTATTTCACGACGTCGACGCGTAGCCTGGTTCCGGGCCGCATGCAGTCCGTCTCGGAATTGTCCTATGAATTCATCGCCTCCATGCTGCGCGAAGGCGCCGGCTCCCACGGCATGAAATTCTTCCCGATGGTGTTCTCGCTGTTCATGTTCATCCTGACAGCAAACATGCTCGGCATGGTTCCCTACTTTTTCACCATTACCAGCCAGATCATCGTGACCTTTGCGCTTGCGATCTTCGTCATCGGCACGGTTCTGGTCTACGGTTTTTATAAGCACGGCCTTGGCTTCCTCAACGTGTTCGTGCCCGCTGGCGTACCCGGCATTCTTCTGCCGCTCGTGATTTCCATCGAAATCATCTCCTTCCTTTCCCGCCCGATCAGCCTCTCCGTTCGTCTCTTTGCGAACATGCTGGCAGGTCACATCACGCTGAAGGTGTTCGCAGGCTTCGTCGCCTCGCTCGGAACACTCGGCGCGCTGGGTATTGGCGGTGCGGTTCTGCCGCTCATCATGACCGTTGCCCTTACGGGCCTCGAATTCCTCGTCGCCTTCCTGCAGGCCTATGTCTTTGCGGTGCTGACATGCATGTACCTCAACGACGCAGTGCATCCGGGTGGCCACTAAGGAATAAAGTCGTGGGCTTTCCCGAGTTTCATCGGTGAAGGTGCCAAACACAGCCGCAACAACCATTTCGAAGGAGAAAATCATGGAAGCGGAAGCAGCAAAGTTCATCGGCGCAGGTCTGGCTTGCCTCGGCATGGCCGGCACGGCTCTCGGCCTGGGTAACATCTTCGGCAGCTACCTGTCCGGAGCTCTGCGCAACCCGTCGGCTGCCGACAGCCAGTTCGGCCGCCTCGTATTCGGCTTCGCCGTTACGGAAGCTCTGGGCATCTTCTCGCTGCTCGTAGCGCTGCTGCTCCTTTTCGCCGTCTAATACCGGCTTGAAGGCGGGGCCGCGATCAGTCGCGGCCCGCATCTTTTCTGAATGCACCTGGAGGTGAGCATGTTTGTGACCGCGGCCTATGCCCAGTCAACCACCACCGAAGGCGCAGAGACCCACGACGCCGCTGCCGGCGAGGTCCACACCGAGACTGGTGTAGCCCATGAAGGCGGACATGGCTCGGGAGTGTTCCCGCCCTTCGATTCTTCGACATTCGCATCGCAGCTTCTCTGGCTGGCGATCAGCTTCGGTCTTTTCTACCTTCTGATGTCGAAGGTCGTCATGCCGCGCATCGGCAGCATTCTCGAAACGCGCCACGATACGATCGCTCGCGATCTCGATGACGCTGCTCGCTCGAAGGCCGAGGCAGACGCTGCAGTCGCCGCCTACGAGCAGGAGTTGGCAACGGCCAAGGCCAAGGGCAATGCAATTGCCGCGACCGCCCGCGAAGCCGCCAAATCAAAGGCTGCCGCTGATCGTACCTCGGTCGAAACCAGCCTGAACGACAAGATTTCCGCGGCGGAAGCCCGCATCGCCGATATCAAGGCGAAGGCTTTGGCCGACGTCGGTTCGATCGCTGAGGAAACGGCAAGTGCCGTCGTCGAGCAGCTGATCGGCGGCAAGGTAACGAAGGCCGAGATCGCATCCGCGGTCAAGGCATCGGCGAAGTAAGGAGCGCATCATGGATTTGACCTCACTGGCCACATTCTGGGCCTTCGTCGGCCTGGTGCTCTTCCTCGCGCTCGTCGTCTACCTCAAGGTTCCGGCCGTGCTCGCCAAGTCGCTCGACGACCGCGCGGCTCGCATCACCAACGAACTCGCCGAAGCCAAGCGCCTGCGCGCCGAAGCCCAGTCGCTGCTTGCCGAATACCAGAGCAAGCGCAAGGAAGCCGAAGCGGAAGCTGCCAACATCGTTGCTGCAGCCGAACGCGAAGCCGAAATGCTGACCGCCGAAGCCAAGCAGAAGACCGAGGAATTCGTCGCCCGCCGCACCGCATTGTCGGAACAGAAGATCAAGCAGGCCGAAACCGACGCCATCAACTCGGTGCGAGCGACCGCCGTCGACATTGCGATCGCCGCCGCTGAAAGCGTCATCACGGCAAAGTCTGATGCGACAACCCAGGCCGCATTGTTCGCCAAGGCCGTCGGCGACGTGAAGACCCGTCTCAACTAAGCGGTTGGGTCACGGAAGCAGGAAGAAGGCTGGCTCGCGCCGGCCTTTTTTGTTGCTGCACGGCGGTGTTCAGATTTGCGGTTGTTGGAGCGGGCGATGGATGATACGGCGCGAATGATGATCGTCATGGACGCGGGCGTTTCCAGGTTCCAGTTCAGGGTCTGCGCATTGATTCGGGCGGAAGAACACATCCTGATCCACCGCGCAGTCGGTGACCCTTACTGGGCCCTGCCGGGTGGACGTGTCGAATTTCACGAGTCGAGCGAGGAAGCCTTGGCACGGGAGATCGACGAGGAGATCGGCTGCGCCGCGACAATCGGACGGCTGCGCTTTGTCATAGAGAACTTTTTCGAACTGGGCGGTATGATGGCCCATGAGATCGGCTTCTACTTCGACGTAGAGCTTTCCCAACCGCTACCATTTCATGAATACGAGATCATTCATCGGGTTCGGGATGGAAATTCCGATTTGGAGTTTCGTTGGGTGCTGCCGACCCGGGCCGCATTGGACGAGTTGGACCTGAAGCCGAGGCCGCTGCGCGATCTGCTTGCGGGCAATGGTGGCGGCGTTGCGCATCTGGTGCACCGGGGCGTTTCATAGTCCTTCAGCATGCCGAATGACGCGGGCGAAAGCCAAAAGCGCTTAGTTGCCGTTGATTGCCGTCGGCGCAAGCGTCAGGCAGGCTTGTTCAAATTCATGCATGGTTTCCGGCGAATTGTCGGCCGGAAGGACGGCGTCGGTGGCAATGTCGGTAGCGTCATCCGTCGATTGACCGTCGTAGACATAGGACTGGATGTAATAAGCCAGCCCGCCCTTCCAGACCTTGCGGCCATCGATTTCCTTGCAGGCGTAGGCAGTCTGCAGGTCGGCTTGGAGGTCATCTGCAGTTGGCGACGGGGCTGCCGACGAACCCGTCGCAGCTGTGATTGCCAACATAATCAGGCCAAAGATCAAGATCCCGATCCTTTCGAGTGATTCGAGCGCCGAACGCACAGAGTCTATAACGCAGCAGCGCGCCGGTTTGTTACAGCGGAAATGCGTTGCAGAGAGTTTTCCGCAGCTATTTATGAGGGGTGTCTAAAATCCGCAACACGCGCGCGGCGGCCTTCCGGCACTGCAAAAGGTTACGGTCCGGCGGCAAAGTCGTCGTCGGGCGCTTCCTCGCCATTCTGTCGCAGGGGGCGGAAGCTCATGCGGTGCAGCGGGCAGGGGCCGTGATGATCGATGGCCTTGCGGTGGCGGGCGGTGGCGTAACCGACATGCGTGGCAAAGCCATAAGCGGGGAAGACAAGATCAGCCCGCGTCATCATCCGATCGCGCGCCACCTTGGCGACGATCGAGGCGGCGGCAATCGACAGCGACCGCGCATCGCCCTTGACGACGGCCTTGCCACGGCAGGGAAGCCCCGGCGGCACGTCGCGGCCATCGGCGAGCACGAGCGCAGGGGGCTTCGAGAGCCCGAGCACGGCGCGGCGCATAGCATCTAGGCTCGCCTTGCGAATATCCGTGCCGTCGATCCTGCTCGCGCCCGAGGAGGCGATCGAGACGATGGCCGAGGACAGGATGATGTCGAACAGCTCCTCGCGCTGAGCGATCGAGAGCTGTTTACTGTCGTTCAGCCCCTCGGGAATGTTGTCCGGATCGAGAATGACGGCAGCCGCAACCACGGGACCTGCGAGCGGGCCGCGCCCC
>UCOA01000038.1 GCA_900474095.1 Hyphomicrobiales bacterium
CAGGCCGCCGGCCGAGCCGGTCGATGTGCTGGCGGACGCGAGCGCGGTGGCGTTCGAGCTCGAGGATGTGGAAGCGGCTCTTGACGAGGTCGTCGGAGAGTTTGCGGCGCATGGCGGCGAGCGGGTCGAAGCTGCCAGGCTCGCGCTCGTCGAGGATGAACTCGTTGACCAGCGCCTCCAGCATCAGGATGCCCTTCAGGTCGCGCGGATCGGCGAGCTGCGGGTCGTAGCCGGTGCTGTCATAGACCTTGCGCCGCACCGGATCCTTCAACAGGTCGTAGCAGGCCTGCAGCCGGCCGAACTCCTCCGTGTCGCCGCCGCTGTCCGGATGGGCCGTCTTTGCCGCCTTGCGATAGGCCGTCTTGATCGCATCGCCATCGGCATCGCGCTCGAGCCCGAGCGTTTCATAAGGATCGATCACCAAGCCACCTCGTCGTCCAGCATCCGTCATTGTCGCCCTAACGGTTCGCGGCGCGGGCTTCAAGCCCGAATGCCGCCCGTTGGCCCCTTCGTCAGTCGCCCCTTCTTCCGTCATGGTCGGGACGAAATTGTGGAGACAAGAGGGCGGCGGGCGGTTTTTCCCGGCCGGCTGTGCCAATGCGGCACAGTCCGCAACCTGCGGCGCGTCTTAACCAGAAAGGACAGCATGAGGTTGAAATATCGGGGATTAATCGCTTGCTATTTTCACGAATTGCTGCCAATTATTTCAACGTTCGGGCGTTTGCATCCCGGAGACTGGACTGGCTGTATGGTCCCGGAGCAATCCGGGCGTGCCGAAACGGCACTGTAGGCGTTCTTTCCCCGTTATCGACTTCACCGACTGGCTTTCCGGAACAAAGACAAAACCGGAGAGAAAAAAGGTCTCCACCCTGGCAGGGGTGAAGGCACATCATCAAGGGAAATAAGGACTCTCCCATGGCCACCAAGGGCACCGTAAAATTCTTCAACCAGGACAAGGGTTTTGGTTTCATCACGCCGGAAGGCGGCGCCAAGGACGTTTTCGTCCACATCTC
>UCOA01000098.1 GCA_900474095.1 Hyphomicrobiales bacterium
CGCCGCCGAACGCGGCTTCATAGACGAGGTGATCATGCCGCATTCGTCCCGCCGCAGGATTGCCCGGGCGTTTGCCTCATTGAGGAACAAGCGCAAGGAGCAGGTGTGGCGCAAGCACGACACAATCCCGTTGTGATGGGCTTCAATGCGGCCGCCGGCGCCCCATATGCTTGACGCGCGCTGACCCTCTGAGCGCATGTGTCAATGACCAAGGACAGTTTCATGACTGAAAAATCCCCCGCCGATAACTTTCCCGCCGGCTACGAAGTTCCCAGGGTCTGGACCTGGGACAAGGAGAATGGCGGCGCGTTCGCCAATATCAACCGCCCCATCGCCGGTCCCACCCATGACAAGGAACTGCCGGTCGGCAAGCATCCGCTGCAGCTCTATTCGCTGGGGACGCCGAATGGCGTCAAGGTGACGATCATGCTGGAAGAGCTTTTGGCCCTCGGCCACAAGGGCGCGGAATACGACGCCTGGCTGATCAGGATCGGCGATGGCGAACAGTTTGGCTCCGGCTTCGTCGACCTTAATCCGAATTCGAAGATCCCGGCCCTGATGGACCGTTCCACGCCGGAACCGACCCGCGTCTTTGAAAGCGGCTCGATCCTGCTTTACCTCGCAAACAAGTTCGATGCCTTGCTGCCGAAGGACCACAAGGCGCGCACGGAAACGATGAACTGGCTGTTCTGGCAGATGGGGTCAGCACCCTATCTCGGCGGCGGTTTCGGCCATTTCTATGCCTATGCGCCGATGCATATCCAATACGCGATCGACCGCTTTGCGATGGAAGTAAAGCGCCAGCTCGACGTGCTCGACCGGCATCTCGCCGACAACCGCTACATGGCAGGCTCGGAATATTCGATCGCCGACATCGCCATCTGGCCCTGGTACGGCAATCTGGCGCTGGGCAAGCAGTATGGCCAATCCGGCATCTTCCTAGACGTTCAGAGCTACAGACACGTTCAGCGCTGGACCGCTGAAATCGCGGAGCGCCCCGCGGTCAAGCGCGGCCGCATGGTCAACCGCCTCTCTGGCGATCCCTCCGAGCAGCTGCACGAACGCCACGATGCCTCCGACTTCAAGACGAAGACGCAGGACAAGATCGGCAAAGACCAGACAGTCAAGGCCTGAGGAGACAAGGATGCCCAAACGGCCCGACATGACCAAGCATCGAGGCTTTCCCTCCGGCATGCCGGGCCACGGCCATCATTTCACCATTCGGCGGGCGAACGAGAAGGGGGTAACGCCGCTCAAGGCCCTGCAGCGCCTCGCTCGCCCGAACACGATCGAACACAAGGTGGATGCAGCCTTCCTGCATGCGCTCTGGCACCATTTCGGGCCGGAACCGTTCGAACGGGGCAATCTCGATGCCGGAAGGCTGAACCTATTGTTTGGCCGCGAGGTCGTGCCGGCTGAGGAGCCGTTCGATCCAACGTCCTATAAAGCGCTTTTGAGGATTGACGAAAGAGTCGGGCGCAAGAGCTTCCCGGAAGCGTTCGAAGACGTGATGGAAGTCTGAGCCCATGTTCAAAAAAATCCTCATCGCCAATCGCGGC
>UCOA01000241.1 GCA_900474095.1 Hyphomicrobiales bacterium
CTCGACAATTCCGACCGGACGGCGCCCGCCGCCTTCAACGACAGCGACGAGATCCAGGTGACGCGGCGGATCGAGCGTGAGAACGGCTCGGTCTATCGCATCAACGGCAAGGAAGCGCGCGCCAAAGACGTGCAGCTTCTGTTCGCCGACGCCTCGACCGGAGCGCGCTCGCCGTCGATGGTCGGGCAGGGGCGGATCGGCGAACTGATCGCCGCCAAGCCGCAGGCGCGCCGGCAACTGCTCGAAGAGGCCGCCGGCATTTCCGGTCTGCACTCGCGCCGTCACGAGGCCGAGCTGCGTCTCAGGGGCGCGGAGACCAACCTCGAGCGGCTGGAAGACGTGACCTCGCAGCTCGAAAGCCAGATCGAAAGCCTGAAGCGCCAGTCGCGTCAGGCAAACCGCTTCAAGATGCTGTCGGCCGACATCCGCCGACACGAGGCGATGCTTCTGCATATCCGCTGGGTGCAGGCCAAGGAGGCCGAAGCCGAAGGCGATAGTCATCTCAACCAGGCGACATCGCTGGTTGCCGAAAAGGCGCAAGCCCAGATGGAGGCGGCCAAAGCGCAAGGCATCGCCAGTCTGAAGATGCCGGAACTGCGCGAAGGCGAGGCACGTGCTGCTGCTGCCCTGCAGCGGCTGCAGATCGCCAAGGCGCAGCTCGAGGAAGACGCCGGCCGTATCCTGCGTCGCCGCGACGAGTTGCAGCGCCGCCTGTCGCAGCTTGCCGAAGACATCATTCGTGAGGAGCGCCTGGTCGCGGACAATGCCGGCATTCTCGCCCGGCTGGACGAAGAGGAAAGCGAGCTTGCCGACCTTTTGGCCGAAGCCGGCGAGCGGGCGGAGGAAGCGCGCGAGCGGTTGGCCGACGCCAGCGAGACCCTGGCCGAAAGCGAGCGGCAGTTGGGCATTCTCACCGCCGAAAAGGCCGAGGCGCAGGCAGCGCGCAATCAGCTCGAAAAGGCCATCCGCGATCTCTCCGAGCGGCAGGCGCGGCTTGCTCGCCAACTGTCCGACCAGAACCGCGATCTCGACGAACTCGACCGGCAGATTTCGGCACTTGCTGATCCGCAGGAAAAGCGCGAGGAGGTCGAGGCGGCCGAAGCGGCGCTGGAACAGGCCGAAAACGCGATTGCCGATATCGAAGACGCACTGAACGCCGCCCGCCTGGCAGAGACCGCGGCCCGCCCGCCGGTCGACGCTGCACGCGCCCTGCTGAACGGCATCGAGACGGAAGCGCGCACGATCCGCCGCATGCTCGAAGCGACCGCGATACAGGGTGCCGCCCCACCGGTCGTCGATGACATGAAGGTCGATCGCGGTTTTGAGACTGCCCTCGGCGCCGCGCTTGGCGATGACCTCTCATCGCCGCTCGATCCGGATGCGCCGGCTCACTGGCGCACGCCGGGTGATGCCGCCAGCGATCCACGATTGCCGGAAGGCGCCGTGGCGCTCACCGAGCATGTGCAGGCGCCGCAGACGCTCGGGCGCAGTCTGCGCCAGATCGGCATTGTCGAGAGTGACGCGATGGCCGAAGGGCTTTTGCCGCTGCTGAAGGCCGGCCAGCGGTTGGTGACGCGCCAGGGTGCCGTCTGGCGCTGGGATGGCCATGTGACCGGCGCCGATGCACCGAGCGCGGCGGCACTCCGCCTTGAGCAGAAGAACCGGCTGGCCGAGCTGGAAGGCGAACTCGCCGATGCCCGCCATCAGCTGGAATTGCGCGAGGCGGCACTTGCCGCCGCCGCCGCGCATATTCGTGCCGAGGACGAACGCCTGCGCCTGTCGCGGGAACAGCAGCGCATGGTCGTGCGCAAGCTGGCCGAAGCGCGCGAAGCGCTGGCCGCCGCCGAGCGTGCCTCCGGCGATCTTGTCCGCCGCCGCGCGGTTCTTGCGGAAACGAGCAGCCAGCTTGCCCTGCAGGTCGAGGAAATCGGCGAGCAGATGGAAGGCGCCCGCGAGGCGCTGGAGAATGCGCCGGATCTGGGCGAACTCGAACGCCGGTTGAACGGCCAGATGACGACTGTCGCGACCGATCGGGCGCGGGTTGCCGAAGCGCGCGCGATCAATGACGGTCTTGCCCGCGAAAACGACGCACGTGAGCGCCGTATCCGGGCAATCGCCGCCGAGCGAGAGACCTGGAATGCACGGGCAGCGAGCGCGCAGGAACATATCGAGACCCTGCGCGAGCGCGAAAGCGAGGCACGCGAGGAGGCCGAAGAGCTGCTTGAAGCGCCGGACGAATTCGACGAGAAGCGCCGCGCGCTGATGAACGAATTGTCGAAGGCGGAAGAGGCGCGGCGCCAGGCGGCGGACCTTCTGGCGGCGGCCGAAACCCGCCAGCGCGAGGCAGACCGGATCGCTGCAACCGCGCTGTCGGAGCTTGCCGAAACGCGCGAAAAACGCGGCCGTGCCGAAGAGCGCCTCGTTTCGGCCCGCGAAAAGCGGGTTGAGGTCGAGGCCCGGATCCGTGAGGCGTTGAACTGCGCGCCGCATGAAGTGATGCGTCTGACCGGTCTGCCGGTCGACGGCGATCTGCCGGACCTGCGCCAGATCGAACGCGAGCTGGAGCGACTGAAGATCGAGCGCGAGCGCCTGGGTGCGGTCAACCTGCGGGCCGAAGAAGAACAGAAGGAACTGTCGGACAAGCTCGACGCCATGCTGAAGGAGCGGGAGGATGTGATCGACGCGATCCGCAAGCTGCGCTCGGCGATCCAGAACCTCAATCGCGAAGGCCGCGAACGCCTGCTTGCCGCCTTCGACGTGGTCAACGTCCAGTTCCAGCGGCTGTTTACCCATCTCTTCGGCGGCGGTACGGCCGAACTGCAGCTGATCGAGAGCGACGATCCGCTCGATGCCGGCCTTGAAATTCTCGCCCGGCCGCCCGGCAAGAAGCCGCAGACCATGACGCTCTTGTCCGGCGGCGAACAGGCGCTGACGGCGATGGCGCTGATCTTTGCCGTGTTCCTCACCAACCCGGCGCCGATCTGCGTACTCGACGAAGTGGATGCGCCGCTCGACGACCACAATGTCGAGCGCTACTGCAACCTGATGGACGAGATGGCCGCCTCGACGGAGACCCGCTTCGTCATCATCACCCACAATCCGATCACCATGGCCCGCATGAACCGCCTGTTCGGTGTCACCATGGGCGAGCAGGGCGTCTCCCAGCTCGTCTCCGTCGACCTGCAGACGGCTGAGCAGCTGCGCGAAGCGGTGTGATCATTCGAATTCGATGACGAAGCTGTGGGACGAATTCGAGGGACCCATATCGTCCCAGGTATCGACCCGCACGTCCTTCATGTCGCGGTTGCCCTCGGCGTCGGCAAAGTACATGCCGTAGTCGTCCCCCGACTTGTGTTCGTTCGGGTGAGATTCCAGCCACTTCGCGTAACCCAGGGCATCGCCGGTAATCCATCGCCAGCCCCCCTTGGGCTCACGACCATTTTCATCCTGAACCAACCCGATCCAAGGACCCATTTTGTAGGAATATTGTTGTCCATCGAAGCCGGTGTCGAAGAAGCGCTCGTCCTTGCTGAAGAGCGAGACGACAAAATCATTTTCTTGCTTCGAGCCAATCGTCGCCAGGTGTCCGCCGCAGCGCTCGGCCGCCAATGTAGCCGACTTCCACGTCGTGTTTTGCGCGTGTATCACGAGGTAGACATGCTCTTCGAAGGAGCCATAGACTTTTTCCTGCCAGGGGTCGCAGTCGATTGCCTTCCAGACGCGCGCATCCGTTTCCAGCCCGGCAAAATCCTTCGGCATATACCGCCGCGCCACGGGCGAGGAATAGAGGCCGTCTTCGACCTTGAGCAGGTTGAGCCCAAGCGCTTTCGCCGTCATTTCATTGAAATAGCCGGTATTGGAAATGCCGGCGGATTTTTGGTACTCGGTGATGGCCCTGCGTGTCTGCGCACCGAACACGCCATCTGCGTTCCCCGCACCGAAACCCTTTGCGGCTAGCGCCAGATGAATCTCGCTCCTTTGAGACCTGTTGAGGGCGAGTTCGTTCTCGCGTTGCTCGGGCGTCGGGAACATGGTGACCACCGCGGTGGGTTGCATCAGAGACAGCATTTGCCGGGCGACCTCCGCTTTTTCCCCGCTGCGATGCTTTGCGAGAAAGAACCTCCAGATGCGCGGCGTATTGATCCGCATCGCCTTTTGAAAATCTGCATCGGCCTCTATCGTCTTGGGATCGATCGTCGGTGTGGCGAGTGGCGCTTGCTCCACTTCAGGCAACGAGCTGTTGAAATAGAATTCGAGCGCCAGCGACGACAGGATCTGCGGCGACTGCTTGCCATCCGTCGCCTTTCGAACGTCGCGGATCACCCGCTTGAACGCAGTGCCGATTTCGAGGCCAGGGCCTGCGAGATGGCCGATCAACGCCGTGGTGAAGGGGGAGTTCTTGCCGCTGCCGTCAGACGCGACCTGTCCGGGTGCCGCCGCGAACGCGACCATGGTGCCCGCGCTCTCGGTTTCGACAGGTGCTAGCCCTCGCGTCGCGATGCTTCTGGTGGCGCCTTCGACCTCTTGGTTGAGGCGGTTGGCGAGCGGATTGTTGCGACATGCGTCCAGGAAGACGAGGGCGATCTTCGACTTTTTCTCGATTGCCCCGATGACATCGGTCAGCGCCAATGTCTCGGCCGCGACATCGAATTCGCTCGCAAGCCGTGCATCCGTGCCGACGAGATAGTTTTCGCCGCGAAGCTGCATGCCATGACCGGCGAAATAGAAAAGGGCGACGTCGTCGACGCTGATCTTTCGGGCAAAGCGTGACACGGCGTCTGCCAACTCCTTGCGGTCTGCGTCGGTCACGATATCCGTGTCAAATCCCTGGCTGGAGAGGAATGCGCCGAATTGCTTCGCGTCGGCCACGGCATTTGGCAGGTTGCCGGCGGCCTCGTAGGCCGAGCTGC
>UCOA01000122.1 GCA_900474095.1 Hyphomicrobiales bacterium
CCCGACACGGGTACGACCTGTTCTATATCGCGGACGACTGCCACGGGGGCTGCCGCCTCTTCACGCGTCCAACCGGCGCGGATCGCTTCGTCCAGTGAAACCAACGGCGATGGCGTTGGAGGAGCTTGGCACCTGGCCAAATAGCAGAACCGGCGATTTGCATGGGGTCTTCGGACCGCCGCTGGCGCAAGACTAACCCGGGGTTGGGAGAACAACCGCTCCGAAGTCCCTGTGGGGGTATAGCGGGCGTCGTGCTGCCTATCCCCCGACACCATTCGACGCCCAAATCGCGGATGCGACTATTTTCCTCCGCTCGGCGTTGCGGCGCTCAGAGTTTATCTGAAGTTCGATACGTCCAGTAGAACTGTGGCCTGCGGTTTGGAGTTGTATGCGCGCTTCGCAGCGTCCAGGATATTCGCCCGCATCTTGTCGAAGGCTTCAAGATATTCTCGTTCTGCCGGCGTTCTCATAGCCAATCCCCTGGCGAGAACATCGACGGTCACGAAAAATCTGACCTCAAACATTCCATCGTAACCGGTAAAGCGAACGCGCCTGTGGGTTTCGTCATAACTGCGGGCACTATTGGGAAATGAGAGGGTCATGACGCACTATCCGTTCGAGCGAAATGGAAGAAACTAGCGCAAGACTAAGTAGGCGACAAAAGATCGGGGGAGAGAGTCTAGAGCGATTCAGTTCGCAGTGTCGTCGTTCGCCTTCCTATTTTCGATCGCCAGTTCCCTCACCAAATCGGCAACTTCGACGAGTGCCGCTGCCGCCTCTTCACGCGTCCATCCGGCACGGACTGCTTCTTCCATAACCTGTTGAATCTTGTTCTCAATGGCTTCCTGACAATCGAGAAATCGGTCGTCGTAGTCGCCATCCTGCTTCGGGGCTCTAATCGGCTGCATGTTGGTTCCTCCGGCCGGCGACGGGACAGCATGCGCCAATAAGAATTGCCAGCACGACATCGTCCACCTGACGCCTTCTCCTAATATACCGCAAAAGATCCCGATGTGCCGGTGAAGATAATTGTTCGGCATGCGGCCTGTTTCCAAGGCCTGTTGGTCTGACCCGTCCGAAATCACCGCCAGTGGTGTGGGTGACTTGGTACAGCCATGCAAGGCCCTCCCCAGTCCATAACCTCTCGCACCGAGCTCGAAACGGTGATTGCTGGCGTCCAATGCCTCTTGTCGTAAATTCTGTCGAATGGAACCAAACCCGGTTCCGGACGTTAACTGACGTTGGAGTGCCATTACCGAACAACGCATCGTGCAGGTAAGCGCGATGGAGTTGGTCAGGCACTCCGAGGAGACGTACATGGATCTCACCACACTTCTCATCATTGTTCTTATTCTTGTTCTGCTGGGCGGCGGTTGGTTCGGCCGAGGGCGCTGGTATTAACGCCTGAGCGGTCGCCGGAGTGCAATCGGCTTCTCCTGCGCTGGCAGGAGAAAGACGGCCCGTCCGTGGCACCACCGTCCCGGAAAGGGTTCGGCTCGCGGGTGATCGAGCGCGGTCTAGCGCATGAGTTGGAGGGCGCGGTTGATCTAGACTATCCGACGGACGCCGTCATCTGCATGATCAACTTTCCTGCACCGAACGGTGCTCGCGATGGATAAATTCCTTTTGGGTCGGCGAGTTCTTGTTGTCGAGGATGAAATGCTGATCCTCATTATGATCGAAGACATGCTGGCGGACCTGGGTTGTGAGGCTGTGAATGCCGCCACTACGGCCAGCCAGGCCCTGGCCGTCATTGAAGCCCAAATCTTCGATGTTGCCATGTTGGACATGAATCAGTCATGCGGTGGCAGAAGCGCTGGCTGCGCGAGATGTTCCGTTTTCGACCGGCTATAGCGGTCACGAGATGAGAGATGGTTACCGCGACCGGCCCGTTTTGAAGAAACCGTTCATGGAGAAGGACCTGGCCGAGATGCTTAGGTGCCTTCTTGCTCCTTGAATGCCGTCCGATGCGTATTCTCTGGTTGTCCCTGGTGCGCCGGCAGAATCGCGAAATTCATGTTGGCGCTTTCGGTTGATGCGCCGGATCGAGATTGCGCCGGTCGTCCTAAAATGGGGCGGTGCGGGAGATCCCAGCGCCGGCGCTCTCTGAATAATGTGTGGAAGCTTGTCGATGGAAAGGCGTCGCAAGGAAACAGGTGAGCTGGTCATGGGGCCACTTAGCCGACGGATCGGACATGTTCTGGGCATCGGCGCGCTTGCGCTGCTGGTGATTGGTTGCGCTCTGGTCCTTTGGCCCTTCTTGTCGGCAATATTGTGGGCTGCGGTGATTTGTTTCTCAACGTGGCCTATCTACCGCCGATGCGAACGCGCTGTCGGAGGCTATCGGGCGGCGGCGGCCGCAGCTATGACGATTCTGATGGTCTTTGTCATGGCCGCACCGCTTGCTTTACTTGTGACGGCGCTTGCCGACGACATAACAAATCTGGCCGAGGGAGTAACGCGCGTCCTGGAACAGGGGCCTTCAGCGCCACCAAACTGGGTGAAAGGCCTGCCGGTTGTTGGCGAGAGCTTGGCTGCTTACTGGGAAAACCTTGCGCATGACGCTCCCGCATTTATCGTCGAGCTTAAAAAGCTGACCGGCCCTGTTACCGATATTGCTCTTGCTGGCGGGGCAGCGTTCAGTATCGGCCTCCTCGAACTTGCGCTCAGCATATTCATCACTTTCTTTTTGTTCCTGCACGGTCGACGCCTGATCAGTTTCATGCGCCAGATCGGTGAGCGCGTTGCAGGTCCTCGCGCCAGGAGGTTGCTCAAGGTCATCGGCATGACGGTGAAAGGTGTTGTCTACGGAATGATCGGAACGGCCCTTGCGCAAGGCCTGCTGGCAGGCATCGGCTTCTGGATCGCCGGCGTGCCTCAATCATTGTTGCTGGGCTGCCTGACCTTCGCGCTGTCGTTCGTGCCCGGCGGGCCACCGTTCGTGTGGGGCCCGGTTGCGCTTTGGTTGCTCATGCAAGGATCTGTAGGATGGGGCATCTTCATCGCGATATGGGGCTTGCTTCTCGTCAGCAGCATTGACAACTTCCTTCGACCGTATCTGCTGAACCAAAACAGCAACCTGCCTGTGCTGCTGGGCCTGTTTGGGCTCATTGGCGGCGTCCTGGCCTTCGGCCTGATAGGGCTTTTCCTGGGGCCCACCTTGTTGGCGGTTGCCTACAACCTTTTCCTGGAGTGGGTCGCAGCGGAACTCGAAGATCGCAAGCAATCCGCGTCGCCATCCGTTGCGGCTGAGCACTTCCACACCGGTCCAAAGGATTGAGGTTGGCGTATTTCATTTCATTAGCGGCGCGCCCTGCACCATAGCCTTCCGGATTATGCTCCCCTTCACGATGCTGAGAAGTCCTTTCTCATTCGCGGAAAGTCAACTGTGGGTGCCGAGCGGCCTATTTGTTCTGGTGGACGAGGAGTGCAGTCAGCAAGTCAATTTGTTGCTGCTGTTTTTCAACGAAAGACTTCAGTTCAATGTCGCGCATCTGATCCAGCTTGTCGTGTAGCGCCATGATTTCAATCTCCGCCTTCAGATTGACCTCATAGTCGTGCGCCGCATCGACCCTGTCTTTGACTGAGTGTCTGTTTTGACTCATCATGATTACGGGTGCCTGAACGGCTGCGAGCATCGAGAGAATAAGGTTGAGAAAGATAAAGGGGTAGGGGTCGAACGCACGCGCTGTTGCAAGAAGGTTCGATACCACCCAGAGCGCGAGCACCAGCGCAAAAATCATGATGAAGGTCCACGAGCCGCCGAACTCGGCGACCTTGTCCGCCAGGCGTTGACCGGATGTCAGCGTCTCGTCAAAAGTGCGGTTCGAGTCCCGCGTTATCGCTCGCCGGGCAAGGTGGCGTCGAAACACTACGCGTTCCCGATCGGTTAGTAGCTCAACAGGTTTTCCAAGATAGCGGTTCGCACCATCGGCAATCTCCCGCCTTGCGCCGCTGTTGTCGTCTGTTTCTCTGGGCATTGCTTCCTCCATCCTTGCGTGGGCGCTACACTCTAAGCGGGTTGTGAGCAGTTTGTTAGATCGCTAACAGGGCGCGCACCGACGTGACGAGTGAGGGAAAACGTGCGCAGAAGGGGCGATCGTCAACTGCGCATTCTCATTGATGTCTTTCAATCGCGTGGAGTGGGCGCTGTTTTCGTTGTCGATCAACGCGGACAACGATGCACCGGCAACCGGCGGCGGCAGGGCCGGAACAGTCATTGCCCTCACGCTTTTGCATTTTAAGTCACGTCTTCCAGAAGCGGCTTAGCCCACCGAACTTCTCGCCACTGTGGGCGTACAACTTTCGCGAAAGTCTTTACGCAAGTCATTCACGCGTTGGTAACCTGCCGTCCCGATAGTGTTTCAATTTGGATCTTGTAGAAGACCGGAAGCGTCTCCTTGTTCGACGCTGCCGCATCAGTGGGTTTATACGCGCCCGGTTCCCACCAATTGCTCCGCTCCTGCAAAAGCGACCAAGCGTAGACGTGTTCGCCATGCCACTTGTCGTCGTCGGGTAGCTCTTGATAGAGTCCTTCTACCACAACACTCTGCCATTCCTCGGTTGTCCTCAGGTGTTCAACCTGGACGCAGGCATGCGGATTGGCACGAAGGCTGTCGATTTTTTTCCCAGGTAGCGAAAAGCTGTAAAACGCCCCGTCCCGAAACATGTAACGGATCGGTACGACATATGGGCGACCTTCAGCAATGCAGCCCAAGTGCCCAATCCTATTGGCCGCGAGCATCGCCTCGCACTCCGAAATTGTCATGGCTCGCAAGTTCATTTGGCGCTCCTCTTGACCACGTACGAACCAAACCTCTGGCAATCGGAGATTTGAGCGACGGCAGGTAGCCTTGCGCCTTTTTACCGCATCTAGCAAATTCAGCATTCATGTGGGGGACAGCACTGATGGTTGCAATCGGCCCGTACGAATGCTTAGCGGCCGCTAGCGCGTTGACCAAGCAATCCACAAGGCAACACCGACAAGTGCGAGCGCGAAGAAACTGCCGGCTGTCGCCATCACGCGCTTGTTGGCCAGCACCGGTCGTAGGAGGCTGGCCAAGGTTACAATCGTTGCATGCACGGTCGTAGCCACCAGCACATAGATAGCGGAGAGTATTACTGCCTGCCCCGCAGGGTGGAAAGCGGGATCAAGGAACGTGGGCAAAACCCCGATGTAGAACATTGCCGCCTTGGGGTTGAGGAGGTTGGTAATCAAACCCCTCACGAAGAACCGCGCGGCAGACTCGACTGGAACGTCGTCCGAACGCGTGCTGTCGCGCCAAGCGTCCCAGGCGAGGTAGACGAGATAAGCGACCCCTAACCACCGTAAGGCGGCGTAGAGCAGCGGCGAGGCCGTGATCACTGCGGACAGGCCGAGCGCTGTTGCGAGGCCAATCACCCCCAGCCCGAGCGCGACTCCGGCCACTGCCGCATACCCGGCTCGTCGCCCTGCTTGGACGCCTACCAACGCCAAATAGGTCATATTCGGGCCAGGCGTGAGCTCGATAAGGAGGCTCGTGAGCGCAAATCCTAGGGCCGTTGAAAGAGCAATGTCCATCTATGTCCTGACAACCCGGTTATACATCAGATCACCATCCCGACGCCGATGCCCGTTGCAAGGGCCAATAGAACCGACCGTATGCGTGATGGAACATGCGCATGCTGTTTCCTTTCATAGGTGGTGAACAGAAACCCCGCCTCGGGGTTACCGCGGCGGGGGCGATTTGGTCCTGGGCTGAACGGGAGGAATTACGCCGGGCCGGCGCCTTCTTCCTCCTCGAATGTCACCGCGACATCGCCATTTGCCGACAGCCGCACTTTGTCGCCTTCAACTTCCGCCACCAATCCTAGAGGGATATAATGATGATGGCCGCGATGCGAGCCTTCGCCACTGTCCTCCTTGGTGAGCTTGATCCGATTGTCCTCAACGTGGTCGACTGTGCCGATGTGGACGCCATCGGCTCCGATAACTTCGGCGTGTTCCTTGATCTGCGCTACATCTACCATTGCGATTCTCCTTTGCGCATCCAACGCGGGAGAACGAGATAAGATCCATGACGACGAAAAGACCCGTCTACCGGATGGCTATCATTGTGGCTGGCCGCTCATCCCGAGCTTCCGGCGCGCCCCTGCCAGCTCCGAGGTGTGGCCTGCTGCCGGTTTCGCGTACACCGAGTTAAGGTGCCCCTCCTGAAACCGGAGAGTATGAATGCAACGACGGAAGTTCAGCCGCGGATACAAGCTTGAAGCGGTGAGGTTGGTGAAAGAGCGCGGTGTCAGCGTAGCGCAGGCGGCCCGCGATCTGGATGTTCATGAGAATGCCTTGGGTAAATGGGTCAGGGAATTTGGCGCTGATCCGAAACAGGCGTTTCCCGGCCATGGGCAGGTGAAGCCGGAGCAACTTGGAATCGACAGGCTGCGCCGTGAGGTCGCAAAGCTGAAGGCGGAGCGCGATATCCTAAAAAGGCCGCAGCCTACTTTGCAAAGGACGCGATATGAAGTTCGCTTTCATTGCAAAGCACCGTTCGATCTTGCCGGTGGCATGGCTCTGCGAAGCGCTGGGTGTTTCTCGTTTTGGTTTCCATGCCTGGCTCGTCGATCTCATCGATGACTGGTTCTCATATTAAATGCTAAAATCCGCACAAATATCTCACATTTACTGCCTCGTCTCACTTTAAGTGCCGCGCTATCATATTGAAACTATTGAAGTGCAAGTCTTACGGTTAACTGCAAAACGACAGCGGTGGTCAGCAGCGCCGTGGGTTGGATGATGAAAGTAGGCTATCTTTGACCAGCTCGCCGGATGTTACGGCGAACCAGACGCTGGCCGTTAGTCCTGGCTGGAAAGGACTTTCCATTCGCTGGGAGCAATCAGATTGTTCCGGGCGACCCATTCGATCGGCACGCGGGAAGGGGCCGCCGATGGCTTTTCACGTTGTTTAGTCCCTATGAATATTTTCCCTTTCTGAAGCGATCGATGGTGTCTGAGTCGCTTCAGACGCTAATCGAGCGGCATTCGAACAGAGTTGTCGAAGGGGGCGAGGAAAAGGAAGCTTAGCCGGCGGATGAAAAGGGACTTGACCAAACCGGCCCATTACGGAAGTCAGAGCGTCAATACCACGGGAACCTGATCTTCCCCTGTCGCGAAAGTTGGTCGCCAAACACCGACTTTGGCGAGGGAGGTTACTGCTGAGCTGTCGTCACACCGACCCCGCGGGGTGCAAGACAGCGGTCTTCGGACCTGACCTTTCATACCGCAACCTGCGCTCATTTTTGATCCTTTCACTTGGCAGCGCCTCGCGGTATAATTAGGGCGGGCTAAAATAGAAAATGGAGCGGCCGTCAAACAGAAAACCTCCGGTCTTTGGGCCGGGGATCAACTAGGGGGTTGAACATGCTTAGCGGCTTTAGCAGGGCCTGCGCGCTAATCCTTTTGTCAGGGAACTTCGCTTTCGCCCAATCGGATCAGATAGAGCCAAACGCTGGAACGTGGAAGACGTGGGTAATCACGTCGGGCAAAGACTTCCGAGTCCCGCCCCCACCGGATACTTCCGAATCCGAGTTGGAGCAGGTCCGCGAACTTGTCGCAAAGAACGATGCGCAGGTCGCCGCCAAGATCACGTTCTGGGACGCCGGCTCGCCCGGCTATCGATGGATCGACCTAGTCAACAACCGTCTTCTGGCAAACCAGACGATCCCCAATGCGCATCGCGTCTACACCTATTTGACGATGGCGGTCTACGACGCCACCGTCGCGGCTTGGGAGTCGAAATACTTCTACAATCGCCCCCGCCCGAGCGAGGTGGATACGACACTGCCGACTGCGCTGCCTACGCCTCGGAGTCCCGCTTATCCATCTGAACACGCGGCCGCCGCGGCCGCCGCCGCGACCGTTCTTGCCTATTTCTTTCCGGACGAGGCGTCGTCGTTCCGGGTGATGGCCGAAGAAGCCGCACAGTCGCGTGTCCTTGCCGGTGTCCAGTTCCCAAGCGACTCTTCCGCTGGCCTGGAACTGGGGCGACGCGTGGCAGAGCAAGTGATTGCGCGGGCAAAGGCCGACGGCTCCGATGCCGTCTGGACCGGCACGGTGCCGACCGGGCCGTGCATGTGGGTCGGAGACAAACCCGCCAATGCAAACATGCCAAACTGGAAGCCGATCCTGCTCGAGGCAGCCGATGAATTCAGACCACCGACTCCGCCCGACTGCAAGTCTGCGGCCGTGAAGGCCGAGACAGATGCAGTCCGGCAGTTTGAGCGAAAATTCCCCAACAGCTACAAGGCGTTCTACTGGCAAAGCCCATCCGGCCTGTTCACCGACTGGTATGACTACGCCAGCAAGTGGATGTTCGAGGACAAGACGGATTCGAACCCGCCGCGCGCTGCACGGGCTTACGCGATGCTCGCAACGGTCTACTACGACGCCTACATTGCAAGCAACGACGGGAAATACGCTTATTGGTACCTGCGGCCCAACATGCTTGACCCGAGCATCACTCCCCTGTTCGCAGTGCCGGCCCATCCCAGTTATCCGTCGAACCACTCCACGTTGTCGACTGCCCGATGCGAGGTGCTGGCCTACCTGTTCCCCGACCAGGCGAAGTTCATCCGCACGGTCGGCAAGGAGGCGGGCGATTCCCGCATCTGGGCCGGCATCCACTATGAAATGGACAACCGGGCCGGTGCCGCACTTGGCAAAGCGGTCGCCGGGAAATTCATCGAGCGGGCAAAAAAAGACGGGGCAGACTAGAGGCCTGTTTGATCCGCTGCCAGCGGATGACCGCCGGCGCCTTCTCCTGAAATGTCGCAATCCCAAGCGAGGGGTTCTCGGTGGAACGTTCCGTTCACTCAGCAGCCGACGTGCGAGGCAGCAACGTTTCTCAAACGATGCGGATGCGGCGCGTCACCTGGCCATTGCTTTCCCAGTATGTGTGCTTTTTGGCGATCAAGGGATCGTCCATCGCCGGTTGAATTTGCCCTGCGGTACTGATCGCGCGCGAGGTCACCGTGTGTTCTCCAGGCGAGGGATTTGGCCAATCCAGTGACCAAATCTTCCAGGCGTATTCGGCCTCCTCGCTGTGATCGATGACTGCCGGCATCCAGGGCCCTTGATCGATTTTCAGTTCGACCCGGTCGATCGGTGCACCCCAGGCTGCGCCAACGATCCGGTGACCCGAGTCGTTGCGCGTGACCTTCGCGGGCGCGGATTTCAGCAAGGCCCGGCCGACCGAGGTCTCGGCCCACACGCTCTCGCCGTTGTGCTCTTCCTCCCGGATGGTGACATAGTCGCGGCCCATCAGCAGGCTCATGAAGCGGGTGTCGCGAACCTCGATGCCCTTCAGCCACTTGACGTTGGCGATCCCGTACCAGCCCGGAGTTATCAGCCGCAGCGGGAAACCGTTGGGAGCAGGCAGGGTCGCCCCGTTCATTTCGTAGCAGAGCAGATTGTCGGGGTTCATCGCGTCGGCGAGCGACATGCTGCGAGCGAAGTTCTGTTGCATCTTGATGTCGCGAATCGTGACCTCGCCTTTGTCGGTGCCGAAGAAGACGACCTCGATGCCACTATCAAGGACCCCGGCTTCCTGGAGGATCGGGGCAAGCGGCGTGCCTGCCCAGCGGGCATTGCCGATGCCGCCGGTGAAGAAGGGGAAGCCGTGGTTGCCCGAGCATTCCACGGTGAAAACGACCTCCTGCCGCGGCCGCGCCTTGATGTCGGCGAGCGTCAACTTCAAGGGCGTCTTGACCAGCCCTCCGATGTCGAGGGACCATGACTTGTCGTCAATCGTCGGTCGATCGAAATGCGAGATGCTGAAGAACTTGTCGTTTGGGGTTATCCAGGCATCCAGATCCTCCCAGACAAGCTGGGTCTGAATCCCTACCGGATCGGGGCTTTCCGTCGGCTGATCGAGCCATGGAATGACTGTCTCGCCAAGCCGCGTCGGAAAAGCGTAGGCCAGCGACGAATAGAGACCCGCCATTCCGGCGAGAACCGCGCTTCCCTGAACGATGAATTCTCTGCGTTGAATGTCAGGCATGTTTTTCCCTCCCAGATACTTCCGGAACGGGCTGCAACGCGCTTTCGGCCTTAGCCTAAGCACGGAAATGCGCACAATGTTTCCCCCACCCGGAATTGTTCGGAGCGAGGTCAAGCGTCAGCTGCGCATTCAAACATGCAGCGCCGGACGGTTTTCCAGTTTGCGTCTCCTATTTTCAAAATTGCGCCTTTGCAAAAGAAGAGTCCATAGCCGTCGATTCGCCGAGTTCGAGGTGAGCGTCGATATTCAGGATCGACTGCAAGGCTGCTATGGTCGAGACGCGCCCTCGCGTCATCACCAGCAAAGGTTCGGAAGTGGCGCGAAGGAGACGATCTCTCAGGTCGCCTCATGGCCCGAAGGCGCCCCACATTCCGAGGTGTGAAAACGTGCGGAAGCTCTGTATATCAGCCCGGTAGCAGCCGACTATGTGACATAGCCGGTCGCGCTCGCTGCGGGCACACATCCCCGCAGGGCGACCATCCGCCAGCCCCGATTTTCATCGCTATGAATCGCCTCGCGCTTACGTCCGACCAAATCACCCGGAGAGGTGGCAGGGTGGTCGAATGCACCGCACTCGAAATGCGGCATTCCTGCAAGTTCCGGCTTGGATGGGTTATAGGAGATGCCGCGTTCCTCGAAGCTTGGCGTCGTTCGAAATGGAAGTCTCGATCGGCCAAATTGTCAGCCGATCACTGGTGGCGCGCAAATCGGACCTATGTCCCGATGTTCTCGTTCTGTGCTCCGGCAGTCGCATAATGTCTCCTCAGGAACCGCAGGTTTTGCGTTTTCAGCTGACCACTTACCCCGGAAGAGAAGATGGGTTGATCAGTCGGATGCCTTGACAGCATCGGAACGGCAGAACCAACAGCAGATCGCCAGCCTCGTCAAGATCTCGATGCTGCGAACGGCATGTCAAAGCAAGAAATTGAGATGTGCGTTATTCAGACAGAAGCAGTAGCCACTGCCAAAAGCCGCTAAATCATTCATGGGTCAGCGGCAGGTCGTCGCCGTCTGCGTTTGGACTGGGAAAGACAGCGACGTTCGTGCGCCAGGCCGTAACGCACTCCAGCTACTCAAGCCCATTCTTGTGCTGCGATTCCTGTATCATCACGTTAAGACGCCGTTGCAAAGCTGGCGGTTCAAACTCCATCCGAACGTTGCTAAGCGCGTAGCACATTGCGGGCGTGAACGGCATCCAGTGCCTTAAACGATCGAGCAAAGTATCGGACATCATGTTTTCAAGGGGGCCGACACCCAACTGACCAAGCGCCTTCTCGTGATCTGGTAATTGGGCTTGTGCGATGATGGCGAGGACCCGTTTTAATACGACGTCCGCCTCGCGCGCTGAATAATGGTTCGTTGACCACCAGTACGTGCCTGGATCAGCGAGGTACGACCGCACATAGGCGTCTGCGTTGACGGGCTGCTGTTCCATTTCCGGCAGATCCGCCCATGAAATATCCAATGCAATTTCTGACGGTGTGAAGGCAGTTTCCGACGAAGCGTCCAAGCGACGCCTTTTCGACAGCTGCTTTCGACGACGCGCCACAGTTGTGTCCCCCAAACACTGTCGCCAATGTCCCAACGTTTGTTCGGATTCTGCGACTAATTTTTGCAACACCCAAGCTTTGGCCCGAGCGAAAACCGCAGTCAATATCCCACATTTGTTCGGACCGACTGGGCCGCATAACGTGGTTGTGAACTGTAGGCGACGGGTCACCGGTTCTATTCCGTTCAAGGCGAGCAATGGAGGCATAGACCGCTATTCGCCATTCGACCGCCGCAAAGGTTGGGCCACTTGGGCCGGCCTTTGCGAGCAGGTTCGTCAAAGATATTTCCGGTATAAACGAATGGCGAAATCCTTATCACAAATTCTAAGGTTACCGCGGCAGTGTTGCCCGATACCAACGTTTACCTTGGCAACGGGTGTTCGATAGATTGCTCCTGCTCACCAGGTGTGGGGAACCGGGCAGCAAAGACTTCCTTGGCTGCGAACAAGCCATTAAGTGCCGCAGGAAAACCGGCGTAAACGGCCATCTGCATAATGGTTTCGGTAATTTCCTCCTTGGTTAGACCGACATTCAGGCCCGCTTCTATATGAACCTTCAGTTGCGGAGTAGCCGTTCCCATCGCAGTCAGCGCCGCGATAGTGGCGATCTCGCGGGCGCGCAGATCGAGGCCAGGGCGGCTGTAGATGTCGCCAAATGGAAACTCGAACACGTAGTTTGCGAAGTCGGGGGCGATGTCCACCAGAGCGGCTATGACATTGTGGCCGGCCGCGCCGTCGATTTCAGCGAGCGCCCGCTTGCCGCGTTCCAGCCGGCTTTCGCCGGCGTTCGGGGATTGGTGCGTCATGGTCATTTTTCCTCTGTTCCTTGCCGACATATCCGGCAATCTTGGTGTCGAGGACGAGAAGGCAGGCTTGCAGTTCGGCCACATGGGCACGGACACGCTCACGGTGCTGTTCAAGCAACGCGCTGCGCTCCGATTCCGTGCCGACGCCGCGCTCCCGTAGAGCTGCGTAGTGCAGCATTTCCCGAATAGGCATCCCGGTTGATTTGAGACGGTCGAGAAATTCTATCCAGATCAGGATTGACGCGTCGTAATCACGTTGGCCCGATTGGTCTCTGCCGGCATGAGGAAGCAACCCGATCCGCTCATAATAGCGGATGGTGTAGGCTGACAGTCCCGAACGCTTTGCCAGTTCGCCAATCTTCATAAATGCCCTTCTTTCGTCACGACGTACGGGACGCTACCGGTTAGAGCGCACTCTAAGTCAAGCCACTAAAAGCGGATTACGCAAAAATTCGCGAAACCGGCATTGTTTCCCGACTTTTGCGAGGGTCGCAAAGTCCGTTTCTGGGCGCCAAACGGAAGCGAACGGCGTTCGCGTTTGGGGCTCGCAGGATCGCATAATATCTCGTGCGGAACCTCGGCAGCCCCACCGCGATATAAGGAGCGTCCAGCTTCAGTTGGCACGGCCCCCTTAAGACGAAGAAGTAAATCGGAGTTTGAAACGAGAACGGGCGACGTTCGCGCGACTGATAGTAGCAAACTGGATCAAAGCCAAGCGACAGACGGCAAGTCGGAAGCCACGTGTATGAGTCATTCTCGCTTATTGCTGGGGATCGGTTGTTTGAATGGGACGCTTGAAGCAAACAGGATCACCTTCTCCCACGGGTAAACAGGTCCACTCAGGTCCAAAACCATGATTGGCCTTTTCCGCCAATCTGGGATGAAATGTTCCCATATATAAAAGTCCGACAATCAGAGCAATGATTAAGAGTATCGCAAATATATCACGGCGCGTTATCAGATGACGCCAGTACATCATTTTCACTAACCCTCGTTATTGTTGGTAGCGACGAAGCCAAAATCGATGAACGGCAAGCGCAAAACTGGCCAATGTGAAATCGGTAATCCCCCCATTCTTAACGGGGCTAACAGTAGAATTCACTCCGATCCTATCCGTTTTCTTGCGCCTAGGTGAATGCGGCCGCCATCTTGCGTGACTCTATCCAAGTTTACAGCCGAGGGGGATGCCGTTGGGTTTTTTTTGGACAGTCTCAGTAGCCGACAAAGAGCGCTTTCTCGCTGCGGCTATCGGGCTCATGGCGTTGCTGCCGCCGGGCATGCTGCGGTTTATGCCACGTGGCCATTCTGCCATTCTGGGATGCGCTGCGCTACGCCCAAGGCTCAGGCCACCATGCGGGGGCGCGAACGCAGCCGTAGTCGACCTTCTTCGTGCGGCCCTCGTCCATTCACTCGAGGCGCTGCGCTCCGCGACAGACCCTGAGCCGACCTTCAATAATTCGGCGGAACGGATGCCAGTTGGAAACGTTTAGCCGGAACTGACCCCAATTTCAGTGCTGCCTGCCAAGGACAGCAGCCCACAAAAAAGCTCGCAACTACAGCACGCGCCGTTGCCCGACGCCGAGCAGAAGCGGCATTGTTGGCGGGCTTCCCCGAAGTGCGTTTGGTCGATCTCGACGATCTTCTCTCGGTCGATCCGGAGATTGAGCACACTCGTTTTCATTGGATTCGGTCTGTCCGCTCCTTGGAGATCGATCCCCAACTTCAGAATCGGATTCATCCGGAACGCTGGAACCAGATGGTTCGCGAAGGAGACGTTACGCCGGCTTGGCTTGTCGCCGATTTCAATGTCGCGCGCCGTCGGGCGACTATCGTCGCCCAGCTCATCAAGCTCTCCACGATTGACAGCCTGCCGTCGCTTTGAAGTTCCGTCAGAATACGTTGATCGATGCGATCCATGAATACGGCCCCCGTTTGGTTTTAATTCCTGCCATTCGGCCAATTGGCAGATCAAATGGCCTTAAAATCCTGAAATTTAGAGCCACTTCCGAGGCAATCTGTCTCATACTCCAGGTTGTTATGACTAGTCAACACGTCCATAGGAGGAGCAACATGTCATCTATTGCTGATACCGCTGTCGTGTCGGAGGAGGCCCCGGCGGCGTTCAAACGACGTTTCATGAGGAGAATGATCGCCGTTCTTACCGGCGGGATGCTGCTCGACGGCTACATCCTTGGGGTCATCGGCCCGGTGACGGATGTGATGAAGGCAGATATGGCATGTCGACGCTCGACATGGGCCTGGCCGCATCGGCAGCGCTGTTCGGGATCTTGATCGGCTCGCCGCTGGGCGGGTGGGCCGGCGACAAGTTCGGCCGTAAACCGCTGTTCATGATCGACATGGGGCTGTTCGTGGTCGCGTCAGCGATGCAGTTCTTCATCACCTCGGTGGAAATGCTGATCGCAGTGCGGCTATTGATGGGCGTCGCGATCGGCGCAGAGTACTCCGTCGGCTGGCCGCTGATGTCGGAGTTCGCGCCCGCCCGGCTGCGGGGACGTCTGATGGGCGTCACGATCCTCGCCTGGTACGGGGGATTCATGATGGGTTACACGGCGGGTTACGTCCTGAACCTGCCGGAGCCGATGCCGTGGCGGGTCATCATCGGAACGAGCACGCTAATCGCGGTCGTCTTGTTCGTCGCCCGGCTCGGCCTGCCCGAGTCGCCGCGCTGGTTGTGGAGTAAGGGCCGCAAGGACGAGGCCCGCGCTGTCGCGCACAAGTATCTGGAGAGTGCCGAGGACATGGCGGACATGGAGAAGACGGAGGTGCGCCAAGGCCGATTTGCTGACCTTTTTTCTCCGCAGTACTTGCGGATGACGATCTTCGTTTCGTGGTTCTGGTTCTGCAACGTGCTGCCGTATTTCGCCATCGCAACCTTCGCCGACAGCGTGCTGGCGAAATACGGTCTCGCTGGGGGCGTGGGGTTGTCGATGGTGGCGGTTGCCGGGGTTGCCGTCACGGTGGCGTTGATCGACAAGGCCGGTCGCCGGCTGTTCACGGTCCCGCCGCAGTGGATCACCATGGTCGTCTTCCTGGTCATCGGCCTGTGGTCGGATGCGCCTTCGGCCGTCGTGCTGGGTCTCTTCCTTGTCTTCTCGTTCTTGAATGCGATGAATGGGACGCTGACGAGTATCTACCCCGGGGAGGTCTTTCCGACCGAGGTCCGTGGTGTCGGCACCGGTTTCGCCGCAGCCGTCAGCCGGGTCGGCGCCGGTATGGGCACGTTCCTGTTGCCGATAGGGGTAGAGCAATTCGGTGTTTCGGCGGCGATGCTTGTCGCGGCGGTCGTGGTCTTCAGCGGTGCCTTGGTGTCACAGTTGTGGGCTCCGGAAACGAAGGGGAAGAGCCTTAGCGAGACGGCCGCCGGGTATTCGCACTAACGGTAGCCGGCTCTGCCGGCAGAAGTAATGCAGAGCTAGGTGGAGTGGCTGCGGGATGCCCGCCGGCACCGCGACCACTCCACCAGGTCGGCTCGGGCGCGTGCGTAGCTCGGGCAGGCCAGGCGGCGCGTGACGCGCACCCTGACTCCTCAGCTATTTCAAGAGAAAGCATAACCTGTCCGTGAGCGGATGCGTTGGTGTCTTTCTCAATCTCATCACCATCAAGGCAAGTATGGGCTGTTCGCTGAAAGAACTTTACCCCTGGGGAACAGCAATGACCGTTGATGCTTGGACGAAAATACGGAAACTGCATGATGCCATAACGATACACGCCTTGTGATCGCGTAATAGCCGTTTTGGAACCGCGCAGGCCAAGTATGCTGCCTCTTTCAGACAACGCGCTTTTTGCCCAGCTTATCGTTTATTAGAAGTGGAAAACGATCTTTTCGCGCGCTTGCCATCTCATCTCACCCTGCGCATGCTGGGGAAACGGGCCGGCGAGCCTCCAAATAAGGATGAGCAAGGGCAGGGTACGACCACCGTCAACAGAACGCCGCCAGAGCATCCATGACTATTGAGGCGGGGTTCTTATCACCGGCAGAATTAGCTGGCCACCCATTGGCTTCAACTCTGGCTCGATTGGTTCAAACATTGCCAAACTCAGTACGATCACTATAAGGCCGCACAATAGAGCCAAGAATACAACTCCCGCGGTGTCTGTCCATTTGCCCATACAAAAGATTGTGATGAGACAATAAGAAAAATTTGAGGCAGCCCACCTCGTTGGTCAGCAGCATAGTGCGCTTTTGCCGCAGTTCCGTATCAGTGATCGTGCTGGTCGCCTCAACGCCAAACTCGGCCGCGTGGTGGTGTCGATGTTTTCGGTAATGGATCGGAATCCGAGGCCCTTGCTCTCCAGTCGGGTAGTGATTTCGATCAGGCCCTTGCAAAAACCGACCTGCTCATTCTCGATGACTGGGGGCCAGAGAAGCTCAGCGACGAGCAGCGGCGCGACCTCCTGGAGATCGTTGAGGACCGCTATAAGAAACGATCCACCATTGTAACCAGCCAGGTGCCCGTCGAGCAGCACTGGCACGACATGACCGGCAACCAACGATCGCCGACGCCATCCTTGACCGGCTCGTCCACAATGCCTACCGCATCGAGCCGACTGGCGAGAGCATGCGAAAGCAACGTTCCGTGACCGCTGCTGAAACAACCCAGACTTGACCACCAAGCGGCTTCAAGTCTTTCTTGGGAGCCGAATTGGAATCCCGCTTAAGGTAAGCGTGGCATCTTGTCCGCGGCACTGCTCCAGGGCAGTTATCACAATGACGCGACGGCGGCGATGTCCGCAGCCGTCCAGCGGCATTTATGGCGTCCCTCATCGATTTTCGCGCCAAGCCCGCGGTAGAAGCCGATGGCAGGCTCATTCCAATGCAGGACGGACCATTCCATCCGCCCCAGCCTCTCATCGGAACATTTGCAGGCTAGGTGGGACAGCAGCGCACGGCCTATTCCCTTGCGGCGAAATTTTTCCGCGACGAACAGATCCTCCAGCCAGAGGCAGCTTTTCCCGAGGAAGATCGAATAATTATAGGACCAGATCGCGAAGCCGGCCGGTTCGCCATTCCATTCGGCCAACTCACAATAAGCCGACGGCCGCTGGGAGAAGAGCGAAGAGGCGATATCAGCCGGGGTCGCGACGACATCTTGGAGACACCCCTCGTAACGTGCGAGCTCTCGCGTGAGTTCGACGATCGTGCCGGCATCGTTCACCTCTGCCCGCCGTATTTCCAGCGACATCTTCATCTACCTTTCGACACTGTAAAATGACTGTCCGTCAGTCATTCTACACATTGCGATGATTCTGACAAGATGGCCCGCGGTGGCGGAGGGAGGACTAAGGCTGGTCCGGAACGCGGTGCTGTTGGACACGGGTGCTGACTGTCCGGGCGAATAGCTCACGCATTTGCCGGACCAGCACGGTTCTGTTCGGCGCGGACGAGGCTTTGGCATCGTTGACAACCCCGTGCAGCGCGTTGAAGAGAAAGATCGCCGTAAAGCGGGGGTTCTTAACTGTCCAGGCGCCAGCGGCATCGCCGCCGGCGAGCAGCCCGGTCAACTGGTCGACGATGGGATTGTTGCTCAGTCCCGTCCGGCTCGGGGGCGGACCCTCGGAGAAAATGATGTCGTGCAGCCGGGCGGCGTCGAGATAGGCTTTCGTACAACCAAGGACCCAGCCTGCAAGCTTGCCATCCCAATCTTCCTTGCGTTTGCCCTTCAGCCCGCTATTGATGCCGCCGAGGACAATGTGAACGAACTGATCCCGCAGGGCGTTGACCACGTCGTCCTTTGACGAGAAATAGAGATAGAAGGTTCCTTTCGCGACGCCCGCTTCAGCCGTGATCTGCTCGACCGTCGTCGGTTCGATGCCGTTGATTTGAAAGAGATGGGCCGCTGCGGCGATCAAGTCTTCGCGGCGCTCTTCTGCGGGTTTGGTTCTTCGGCTCGCGGAACGTGCAGGCATTCTATTCTTCTCCTGATCAAGCGCATGATCTCATGCGTTCGCTGCGAGTTGCAACACCTGCGGCGATATGGGGGTGGCAAACCATTTCCGGCGGGAGCCGTCTTGCAGCGAAACGGTGTGAGGTAGCGAGCGCGCGCTCCACCTAAGGTTTCAAACCTTTTCACGTTGCAATTCATCGAAGATATGCTACGACATGACTGTCCGTCAGTCAATCGGCCGTCTTGAAATTGCCATGATCGTCCGTCGTCCGTCGGCATAAATCCAAACGCATCTTGAACACTCGAAGAGCTGGGAAAATGGAAAACGTTCTGGAACATGATGATGTGCTGCGCGAGAAAAACCGCAATGTTGTGAAAGATTATATGAGCCGGAAGGGTGAGAGCCGGCTTACAAGATATATGTTGTTTGACGATGACGGGATGGGTGGCCTTTGGACCGCCGATACCGTGGATCCCATCGTCGCAAAGGGGCGCGATGCGTTGAAGTCCCATGGAGAGTGGTCGTTGAAGTGCTTTCCGGATTGGGAATCGAAGAATGTCGAGATCTACGAAACGCAAGACCCGAACAAATTCTGGGTGGAATGTGACGGAGAGGGGCAGATACTCTTTGCTGACTATCCGGACGGATACTACAAAAATCACTTTATCTTCTTCTTCCTATTGGAGGATGGAAAGATCAAGCAGAGCAAGGAGTTCATGAATCCCTATCAGCAACTACGTGCGCTAGGGATTCCGATTCCCCAGGTCAAGCGGCATGGTCTGCCCCAGCACGCCGAACACTAAGCCGGCGGCCGCCCGGACGGCGAGCCGATGCAACATTCACTTCCTATCGGCGCCACTCCACCAGAGTGGCGCCCTTTTGTATGGGGAGGCATCGCCCCAGCGGGAGCGAGTTCATGCCTTGGTCGGCCGCCGATCGGCGCCCGCTTCGGAGGGGTGTCGTCGGAAATTTTTGGAGATCTATTGACTGACGGTCAGTCAGAATGTAGCTTAAACTAATTCCGAAACCCAGCCGGCGTTGGATTTCCCGTCGCAATTCGGCGAAACGTCGTGGCTAAGCTGTTCGTGAGGGCGTCATGTTAGTCTCAACACAGAAAGTGGGGCAGGGGCCGTGGCACGCCTTTCTTGTGCTGGTCGCGGTCGTCCTCGTATGCCTCAACCTGCGGATCGTCTTTGGGGGGGTGGGGCCTCTCATCCCTTACATGCATCTGTCGGCTGCCACCGCGAGCGCGCTGACTGCGTTCCCTCCGCTGTGCATGGGGCTTTTCGCGCCTCTCGGTCCCGTTTTCAGCCGCAGGTTCGGTCATTCGCGAGCGCTCTTTCTGGCGATGCTTATCCTCGTCGTCGGAATTCTCGTCCGTTCCTCAGGCCTGGCGGGCTTGCTGAGCGGAACGGTTATCGCGAGTGCCGGAATTGCGGCCCTCAACGTACTTACGCCAGTCTTCATTCGCCATCAGTTCGCTTCAGACCGGATTGGTGTGATGATGGGTGTGTATGCGATGATGATGGGTGGGGGAGGCGGGCTCATGGCCGCATTTGCGATCCCACTTTACGGCGCCGCAGGCAACTCCTGGGCTTTTGCTCTGGGGGTCGCCGTCCTGCCTGCCCTGATGGCGCTCGGTGCTCTGCTGCCGCTTTTCGACAGCGCAAAGTCCACTCAAGTTTCTGCCCAGCGGCGAAACTGGAGTGCAATGCTCCGCAAAAGAATTGTTTGGAGCCTGATCGCTTTTTTCGGCGTGCAGACGCTCGTCTTCTATGCCGTCCTGGCGTGGCTACCAGCCATTTATATAAGCAAGGGAATGGATGCCGCAGCCGCGGGCTTCAATCTTGCACTTTGTATCTTCGCCGTGGCGGTCGGCGGCTTTCTCGGACCGATGATCGCTGCGAAGCATGACGACCAGCGTTCGCACATTCTGGCCTCCATTGGTCTGTGCATCGTGGGCCTTGCGGGCGTGTTGTTGTCGCCCCCGTCGTGGGCGCCGGTCTGGGTCATCCTTCTGGGCCTAGGCTTGGGGGCAGGGCAGGGCATTCCAAGCGTTCTCTTCGCTAAGCGGTCCGTCGGCCCGGCGCAAATGGCCGAACTGTCCAGTGTCGTGCAGATGGGCGGTTATCTCATAGCGGCGTCGGGGCCGGTCCTTGCAGCGGCGTTGCATGGCTGGAGCGGCGGATGGACCTGGCCCGTCGCCGCCTTGCTTGCCTTGCTCGCCATAAATGCCGTCGCAAGCCTTCCTGGAGGGCGCAACCATGTCGCAAGCTATTAACTTTCCGACCCGTCCTCTCGCTCTTGCAACCGGCATCAGTTGGCCGAGCAGCGTTGGTGTAACAATCCTGGAGATCGTGCGATGCGAGCTCAACTAGTTCTCGGCAGCAGCGGAATTACGCGCTGGACATTGGCTTCTGTTGCGGTCGGTCTCCTGATTGTGGCATGCGGCTCCGGTCAGGCGATGCTGCTGGCCGCCATATTGGCCGAGGTGCTCAGCGATATGACCGCAACCAGCGTCACGCCCTTGCTGCTCGGACTTGGTGGCATACTGGTCGTGCGGGCTGTTTCGATCTGGCTCGCCGAGTTAGTCGCTCAGGCTTGTGCCCAAGCGGTCAAGGCCGATCTCAGAAAAAGGCTTCTCTCGCATCTCCTAGTCCTCGGGCCCGGTGTTACGCTTGTACGACAGACCGGCGAACTCCAGGCGACCATCGTCAGCGGCGTGGAGGCACTTGAGATCTATTACTCTCGCTACCTTCCGGCCGTGGCGATCGCGATCATTGGCTGCACCGGCATCGTGCTCGTGATCGCTGCCCTTGACTGGGTGTCGGCCCTCTTGCTGGCCTTCTGTCTTCTCGCGTTCCCGATGGTAGACGAGGCATGGATGCGCTGGCGGATGCCCAAGGGATCAGGCGTCTTTGCGGCCATGGGAGCGTTCGCGGCCTATCTGCTCGATAGTCTGCAGGGGATCGTTTCGATAAAGGCTTTCGGAGCGGCGGATGCGCGCCGGTCGGTGCTGGCGGCGAAGGCAACGGCGTTGCGTCAGCAGGCGATGACGACATTGCGGGTCAGCCTGTTGCGCAGCGGTCTGACCAGCTTCGTGATGCTGTCGGGAATTGGCGTGCTGGTCTTCGTCAATGCCCTGCGGGTCGATTCGGGCAATCTTGCACCCTACGTCCTGCTCGTCACGTTTTTCCTTGCGCCTGAGGCCTTCCGGCCACTGAGCCGCGTCGAAAAGGAGTTTCATACGGCCTGGGCGGCGAGCGGCGCCATCGCCCCGATCGAATCCTTCCTGGCCCTCAGCCCTGCAGTCGTCGAACCGCTTCGGTCGGCCGACAAGCCTTCCATCGGCGACGTCGCGTTTGCCGATGTCAGCTTTGCCTATCCGCAAAGCACCGACACTGCTCTCTCCTCTCTTTCCTTTCACGTAAGCGAGAAGGAATTCGTAGCACTGGTCGGCGCCTCGGGCGCGGGTAAGTCCACCGTTACGGCGCTGCTCCTACGTTTCTTCGACCCCTCATCCGGCCGTATTTATGTCGGGGGCGTCGACATACGGGACCTATCGCTGAAGGACCTGCACTCCCTCGTCAGTGTCGTGTCTCAGGACACGTTCCTCTTCAGGGGCACGATTGCGGACAATCTACGGTTCGGCAAGCCAGAGGCGACGGATGATGACCTATGCGCTGCGGCCCGCGCGGCCCATATCGCAGACTTTATCGAGAGCCTGCCGCAAGGCTACGAGACGGAGATCGGCGAACGCGGAATACTCCTTTCCGGCGGGCAGCGGCAGCGCCTTTCGATCGCCCGCGCCCTCCTGAAGGATGCTCCCATCCTCATCCTCGACGAGGCGACGTCGAACGTGGATGCGCAGAGCGAGAAGGCCATACAGGCCGCGTTCGAGGCCGTCGCAGGCAAGCGGACGATGCTGGTCATCGCGCACCGGCTTTCGACGATCGCGCGCGCCGACCGCATCCTTGTCCTGGATGGTGGTCGGCTGGTGAAGACCGGAACCCCGGCCGAGCTTGGTCGAAGCGGAGGTGCCTATGGCGATCTTCTCGCAGCCGAAATGGAAAGGATGACACAATGAGCAAGGGCAGCACCTCCCGGGTGGATTTCCTTGACTCTGCCGCATCCATCCTCGGGCTCATCCCACTGCTGAAAGGTCATCGCCTCAAGCTCTTCCTCACCGTACTTTCAGCGATCTGCTCTCACAGTGGCATGCTGGTCAGCCTCGGTGTTGCCGGGTGGCTGGCGGGAAGGGTGATGACAGGTACAGCGCCGGGGGGATTGTTCGCGGTCTTCCTCTGGCTTGCTGGGTCTATCGTCGCGACGGCTGCGGCCCGCTGGTGGCAGGCCTATATCTCGCATGCGCTCGCCTTCTCGGTAATCGAGACCCTGCAACTGGGCGTCTATGACGGGCTGGCACGCGCTGCCCCTTTAGATATCCTCGGGCTCCACACAGGCGAGCTCGCATCGGTCGCGATTTCCGACGCGGCGCTGATGGAGCACTTCTATGCCCATACGCTGGCAGATTACTGTGCCGCAATCCTCGTGCCGCTCATGGCCTTGATCGCCATTTTTTATGTGGAGCCGGCAATCGGAATCGGGCTTCTGCCCTTTCTCTTTTTTGTCGCAAGCGTTCCCTACTGGTTCTCGCGTCGGGCGCAGCGACAGGGCAGTGCCATTCTCGGCAATCTCGGCGCGTTGAACGCCGAGACGGTTGAGTTCATCCTCGGTCAAAGGGAGTTGATCATCTTCGGTCGTGGTCAGGATTTCTTGAACAGGCTGATGCGCCGTACATCGAGTGTGTCAGCAGCGCAGCGGCAATATGGTGCGCGCGCCGGCCTGGAACAGGCGCTGATTGATTTTCTAACGGGTTCTTCCGTCCTGGTTTCGGTCTTCATCGCCATCACCCGCATCAACGATGGAAACCTCGATGGGTCGCTTCTTCCGCTGATTGTCGTACTTGCCGGTGGCGCCCTGGTGCCGATCGTCGAGGTCAGTCAAACGGCACGCAAACTCGGCGAATTGAAAGCCGGCGCACGCCGCATCCTCGCCATTCTTCGTCAGCCTTCTCAAGTCGCCGACACGGGCAAGGCATCCGCGCCGCTCGGCAGGGCAATTCGGTTTCAAAACGTGACTTTCGCCTATGATGCGAACAGGAGCGAGGTCCTGAAAGGCCTTGATCTGGCCATCCCCGCCGGCAGCCTGGTGGCGTTGGCCGGTCGGTCGGGTGCGGGAAAAAGCACCGTCATGAACCTGCTCCTGCGCTTTCGCGATCCCTCGGCAGGCACGATTTCGATTGGAGCGCTTGATATCCGTGACCTGCCCCTCGACACGCTCAGGTCCCTGATCGCCTATGTTCCGCAGGACATCCATCTTTTCAACGAGACGATCGCGGACAATATCCGATTGGGCCGACCGGACGCATCGATGGCCGATGTCGACGAGGCGTGCCTAATGGCACAGGCGGATAATTTTATCAAAGCCTTGCCCGACGGCTACGAAACGATGTGCGGCGAAGGTGGCGCTAAGCTGTCAGGGGGTGAACGCCAGCGTCTGGCCATCGCCCGGGCACTCGTTACCAAGGCTCCCATCATTCTCCTCGACGAAGCGTCGTCCAATCTCGATACGGAAAGCGAAAGAGCGTTCGGGCAGGTGGTCGACTTGATACGCGGTAGCCGGACGGTTATCCTCATCGCGCACCGCCCCTCCACGATCCGCCGAGCGGACAGGATCGTGGTCCTGCAGGACGGCGCAATTGTGGAGGATGGTTCCCATGCCACGCTAGCGGCACAGGGTGGCGCCTATACCAGGCTCATCGGGGAAGGAGGCCAGCCGGCATGAGGCGCGAGTCAGGACCAGCGCAGAAACTCGCCACGCGCGACGACGGTCACCGCGCCCGAAACCTCGATCGCTTCGATCGTGAGCGGCCGGGATCCGCAAATGCGGGCATGCATGAGGGAGTGCCGGCCCATCTCGACGCCCTGATGGATATTTATCTGGTCGTCGAAATCGATGATCCCGTGCCGCAAGAGGTGCAACGCCAGCGGTCCGGCCGCGGACCCCGTCGCCGCATCCTCGACGACGCCGTAGGCGGGGGAGAACATGCGCATCCTCCATTCCAATTCCTGACCGGCGAAGCAGTTGATCGCAACATCCGGCAATTGCGCCAGCCGATGGTGGTTGGGTTTGATTGCCGAAAGCGCCTCGATGGACGGTAGTCCGACGAAGACGTGACGGGGCCCGTTGCGGTATATCTCGACAGGGAAGCGGGAGTGGCTCAGCCCCAGGGCCTGCAGAACTGTTTCTTTTTGATCATAGTCCTGCCAAGTCGGTATGGGTTGCCGCATCGTGACGGCCTCGATGTCACCACAACGAGAGCGATCCAGTCTGAAGGGGACCGGTCCCATCTTGGTCTCGAGGACGAGGCGACCGGAGGCGTGGGATTGCCCGAGGACTGCCGCGGCTCCTAACGCCGGGTGACCGGCGAAAGGCAACTCGTTGACCGGGGTGAAGATACGGATCCTGAAGTCGCCCCCGTTATCGGGGGGAAACGTGAAGACCGTCTCAGACAGGTTCAGTTCATTGGCGATATTTTGCATGTCGGCATCGCGAAACCCGGCGGCGTCAAGAAAGACTGCAACCGGGTTTCCCTTCAGCGGCCGATCCGAAAAGGCATCGGCAAGGACATAGGAACGTGCGTTCATGTCGAAATCCCATAGAGGAACAAACGTCTGTCACTGGGGAGAGGCGATGGCTGGTTTTTAACCAGCCATGCCGATCGAATTGAAGTCGAGCGCTGATTTATGATTTGCGGGCGCGTCGAATGCCTGGATACTGCCTCCGACCAGGTGGAGGATGGCTTGGCGCAGGATTCCAGGCCCGTCCTGTGTAAGCAGGGATTCCGGGTGGAACTGCATGGTGCTGAAGAAGGCGGAGCGCATGGCGTGGACTTCTCCGGTCGTTTCGCGGCTGACCTCGACCAGAATCCCATCAACGAGGTAAAGGAAGTCCCGAGCGCAATTCGCGACATAGCTGTTATAGAAGCCAACCCTCTGCCAATCGCCGAAGTAATTTATTTCCCGCTGGATACCCTGATTGGGCGTAGCCCGGCGAAGCACTTCAAGCCCCAACTCCCTCGACAGGATCTGATGGCTCAGGCAGACGGCTATGAAGGGACGACGCTCGGCCAAGAGCGTTGCCATCGTCCTTTGCATGGCCGCGATGCGGGGATCCTTGCTATCGTTGGGGTTGCCCGGGCCGGGCCCCATGACAACCAGATCCCACTCGCCATGAAGGACATCTGCGCATTGGAAGCTGCGTTTCGTCACCTCAAGCCCAAGCGCAGCGAGCTGTTGCGCCAGCATTTCAGTAAACTCGTCCTCGGCATCGACGACCAGTGCGGAGAGGCCGCTCAAAGCCGGGTCGGGCCTCCTCCGCTCGTTGCATTCTGTAAGCCAAAAGGAAGAAACCAGCGCGTTTCGCTGCTTCAATACCGCTTGCACTGACTGGTCGTCACTGAGGCGCCGCCGCGGTTCAAACCCGAAGGCGCCGAGCATTGCTTTCGCCTTGGAAAGCGTTTCCGACGCCTCCTGGGCCGGATCTGAATGGCGCACGATCGTTGCGCCCACGCCCAGAGCGACACCTCCATCCATGCCGATGGATGCCGTTCGGATGAGGATGGCCGAATCGAGCGTTCGCGTACCGGAATGGTCGCGACCAAACAGCGCCAAGGTGCCGGCATAATAGCCTCTGCCGGCAGGCTCGTATTTCGCAACGACGCGGCAGGCGTTTTCGAGCGGGCTGCCGGTCACCGTTGGGGCAAACATGGTGTGGACCAATACCTCGCGCGGATCGGCGGGCGTGTTCCCCTTGATCAGATATTCGGTATGGGCGAGGCGGGACATTTCTTTCAGGAACGGCCCGACGACAGTTCCTCCCTTGGGGCAGAAGCGGGCCATCATCTTCAGTTCCTCGTCGACGACCATATAAAGCTCGTCGCGCTCCTTCGTATCGGCGAGGAAGTTGACCACCCCGGACAGGGATGGGCCAGACGGCGGATAGCGATAGGTGCCGCTGATCGGATTGATGGTCGCGACGCCACCCTGCAAGCTCACCTGCCGCTCGGGACTTGCGCCGACTAGCAACCGATCACCCGTAAAAAGGAGGAAGGCCCAATAGGCGCCGGCTTCGTCCTGCAGAAGCCGCCTGAAAACGGCAAAGCCGGCCTCGACGGCATCGGTTTCGAGTTGGGCGGTAAACGAGCGCTTGATGACGAAGTTCGAACCTTCGCCATTGCCGATCTCGTTGTCGATCACCGCGCGGACGAGATCGGCATAGTGCTCATCGTCGATGTCGAACCGGCCGTTCTTCAGCTGGATCGGTGCGGCAGGCAGTTTCGCCAGGACTTGGCTCAGAGGGACGACATCCCGTTCGGCGATCTGTAGGGTCAGCAAGGGCATTTCATCGTCGATGCAGGCAAATCCCCGTTCGGCGAGCTGGCGAAAAGGAATGAGGGCAAGCACGTCGGCTTGCTCCGTGCCCATCTCCGGCGCGCCGTCCGGCAGCTCGATGGAACCGATGAGGTCGGCTTTCTCCACATTGCCGGAGAAAACCTCCAATGCACCGGAGTGGGGACCCTCCGGCCTGAAGATCAAGGCGAAAGGCACCCGCTCGTCCTTGCAACGAATAATTCTGTCGAGCAATCCCAGCGTCATGATAAAACCTCGTCGGCTGCGACGATCTTTGCACAGCAATTTGCCCCGTATTCGAGAGCGGCCAGATGTCGGTTGATGGAAAAGTCGGCAACGGCGTCACCAACCACGAAAGTCTCGATGTCGTGCGAGAACGCTTCCACGGCCGTGATTAGGATGCCGATATGGGCGTAGACGCCGCATATGATAATCTGGTCGCGCCCCTGCCTGCGAATTTCCTCGAGAATGCTCGAGTTGTAGAAGGCGCTGTAGCGCCATTTCGTTGAGATCATGTCAGGTTGTTCCGGCGCCAACTCGTCGATCACCTGCCGGTCCTCAGCCGTGGCCTCCATGCCAGGACCCCAAAAGGCCTTGAGAAGTCCTCTTTGGGTGGGCGTCATGCTGCCAGGTTGTGTCGTGAAGATGATGGGGACGCCGGCGGCACGGCATTTCCTCTGAACGGCCGCGACGTTGCTGATCAACGCATCCTTCGGATACGGGGCTGGAATGGGGCGAAGAAAGAAGCGCTGCATGTCGTGGATGAGAAGAATGACGCGCTCCGGGTCGATTTGCCAGTCCACGCGGCTGGCCGGCCAACGGGACTGATCCGGCATGCGATATTCTTCGATTTGCGGTATACCAGGCATGGCACCTTTCCTTGTTCTCTGTTGAAATCGCAACCTCTTGAAGTGAGGTCATGGCGGCTACCGCGCTACACGCGCCAGGCCGCACCGCCGGCCCTGATGTCGATCGAGGTAGCGGATGGAATTAATCGGCGGCGTGCCGACGTCGGGAAAATCCTGGTGCTCGCGCTCCATCTCACCTTGAATATGCAGCACTTCATGACGAAAATCCGGGGCGGTGACTGAAGACTGACTGACTATCAGTCATAAGTCAATGGGTGTATCGTTTGATTTATTTCTACGTCTTGGTGCAGATTTATTATTGACTGACCCTCAGTCATATGCAAACTTTCCTGAGCTTCGAACGTGTAGGGATGCGGTCCCGCTTGACCGATCGTCAAGGCCGCGCGGGTCCCCCGGAGGAGGCTGTAGAAGATCACATATGAAGGGATTGCCTGTGACACCTCTCGGCGCAGCGGCGATATCCAGCCATCGAACAACGGAAATGACCATTCTGCGAAGACTGGTCGCGGAACGCTCGGGCAATGCCGACGAAGAGCGCCGACTCCAAGAAAGGGCGGTTCATGGGTTGCGTGAAGGTGGGTTCCCATCCCACTTCGTGCCAGCGCCTTACGGTGGAGGGCAATCGAGTTTTGTCAATTTATTGAGTGACGTACAGTCAGTTGCGCAGGGGTGTGCATCGGCGGCGTGGTGCGCGACGATATATGCGGTCGCCAGCCGAATGGCAGCCTATTTGCCGGCGGAGGGGCAGCGCCAGATCTGGGGGAAGGGGGCAGACGTCCTCATTTCTGCCTCCTTCCGGCCCTCTGGGAGTGCCTCCGCAGGGGGCACGGGATGGATGCTCAGCGGCAACTGGCACTATCTCTCGGGCATCACTTATGCCGACTGGGCACTGGTCTGTTTCGCTCCAAACGGCGAGGGTGCTCGGTATGCTGCCATTCCGGTATCGGAATTGCACATTGTCGATGATTGGTCGACGCTCGGCATGCGCGGGACGGGAAGCCACAGCGTCCAGCTGAACGAAGTATTCGTGCCCGAGCATCGCACATTCCTGAAGCAGGACCTGTGGGGCGGCAAGGCGCGAGCCGCGGCCGGACCCTCCTACCAGGTTTCGCCGGTTGACAGCGATCCGCCCCTCTTTGCAGGTGTTGCCTTGGGTGCTGCCCGCGCCGCGATCGATCTTTGGACAAGCCGTTGGCGCGATTTTCGGCCAGACAGCGAGATGGGCATCGCCTATGCGCGTTCCCTTGCCGAGCTCGATGCGGCCAGTCTGCTGCTGGAACGTGCATGTCGCGCCTCCGATACGGGGCTTTTGTCGGTGATCGATACCGGCAGGAACGGGCGCGATTCCTCCCTGGCGATCGAGTATATCCTGACGGCGATCGGGCGAATTTTCCGGCTGAGCGGGAGTCAGGCACATTTCGATCAAAGCCCGGCCCTGCGCCACTGGAGGGATGTGCAGACACTCGCGTCGCACGTGGCGCTACGGCAAGACCTGAATTTTTCGCAATACACCAAGGGCCTTTGGCAATCCCAGGAAAGCGTTGACCCGCGCGCGGCGTGATCCGCGTCAGCAGAGAGGCAGCAGTTATGAAGCATATTCTCGAACCCGTTGTCGCAGTGCCGTGCACGGACATTTTTCTGGCCGAACCGGAGAACCCTCTCGATGCCGTCAAGGTATGGTTCGATCAGGCCATTTCGGCGAAGGTGTTGGAGCCGGGAGCGATGGCGTTGACGACACTGGGTGTCGACAGCGGCCTCTCCAGCAGGACCATTCAGGTTCTCGAAGTCGGCTGTGACGGTCTTGTTTTCGCGACGCATGCGGGCAGCCCGAAAGGCAGAGACATTGCTGAAACCGGGAAGGTTTCCGGCGTGCTCTACTGGCGGGAACTGAAGCAACAGGTCATCGTGAGCGGCCGCGCCGAGGTGCTTTGCTCGGCCGAGGCCGAGCGGCTCTGGCTAGGCCGGCCAAGAGAGTCCTGCGCGATGTCGATCGTTACCCGCCAGAGCCAACCGTTGCTCGACGAGGCGGATTTGAGGGCGAAGGCCGCGATTTTGTCCGCGTCGTCCGAGCGGCTCGAACGGCCGGCCGGCTGGCTTGGCTACCTCATTCGCCCAACTACGGTCGAGTTTTGGCAATTTTCGCCCGATCGGCTCTACAAGCGGCTCAAATACGAGATCACGCGGTCGGGCTGGACCCGGTATCGGCTCCAGCCTTAAGGGCTCTTCACAGGATCCCCGGTCCCAGATTGCAGGGAGAGGAAAGATGCGACCCTTTGGTCAAACACACGCCGATTTTGATGCAAACACGAGGAATTTCCTGGTTGCATCCGGCTTCATGGGGCTGGCGAACGGCAGCTTCGACGCCGTCTTCAACTTCTACCTTGAAAACCAGGGCCTGGACAAAGTCGCCATCGGCCAGATCTATTCGATCTCCATGATTGGCATGGGGATCGCCGTCCTCCTGCAGGGGTTCGCGTCTCGGCGCTACGGCTTGCGGCCGGTTCATAGGCTGGCCTCCTGGCAGTTTGCGCTCACGCTGTTCCTCATCCCGCTGTGTCATTCGGTGCTCGTGACGAGTATCGTGCTGAGCTTCGTCTCCGGCGGCTTCATCGGCATGCTTTCGACCGGCGCCGCTATCTTCGGGAACCGCGTCAGGGCCGACAGGCGAGTCCAGCTGTTCAGCCTGTTCTTCGCGTCCTACTTGGTCTGCACCATGCTCGGCTCGGTCTTCGCCGCCGGCCTGAACTGGCTGCTACCCATGTCACCGGAACGGAGCTATGTTCTCCTCCTCCTCCTTTCGGGCGGATTTGCGCTCGTCATGTGCGGCTTTCGGGAAACTTCCCTTAGAATGGGCGAGCCGGAGGAGGTGAAGAGCGTTCACATACAGGGCATGAAACGGCACGATTGGCTGCCGCTCCTGATGCTGTTTGCATCCTCGTTTTTCCTCGGTGGGTCCATCCTTCTCGTCTTCCGTTTCTCGAACATCATCTTGACGTCCGATTACGGCCTGTCGGTGAGCACGAGCGCGGTCGTGCTGGGCGCCGAAAAGATCTTTGCGCTCACGGGCGCGCTCCTGGCACCATCGTTCAAGCGAATGGCCGCGCACCGCACACTGATCCTGCTGATCACGGTAGTCACGGCGTTCGCGCTTGCCATACAAGCGGCACTGCCGGCTATCGCTCTTTTCCTTGGCGTCTACTTCATGCGCATCGCAATGAACTATACGCTCATGCCGATTTTGGATGCGGTGACGATCTCCGCCTTCACCAAAGAGCAATCCATCATATCGACGACAAGCCGGCAACTCGCCTTCTACATCGGCGGCTCTGCGGCGGCTTTCGCCTACGGATTGCTGCTGCAGGCGGGCCAATCGAGCACGGCGATTGCGCTTTCCGGCGTGATGGCGACGCTTGGCGGCCTGCTCCTGCTCATGGTTCGTGAACACGAGCCGACGCTTGCCGCCGAGTTGCTGCGGCAGCGTTCCGAACAAGCCGCTGCGAAAGCAGCTTAAACCTGGAGCGATACGATGAAGAACCTCCTGCTGGTCGCCGGCTTCGGTGGACCCCCAATTGACTTTGCGCTGACACGCCTCAAGCCGCTTGGCCGCGTGCACGTCCTTTATGCCGACACGCTTGCGGCTGCCAAGGTCGAGGCCATTGAACGTCTGGCCGCTGTGGCGATCCGGCGCACAGTCAAAGACGAGGACGACCTTGCCGCTGCGATCATCGAGACCATCAAGGCATACCGGATCGATGGGGTTCTAACCCTGGACGAATTTTCGGTCGGTCCCGTTGCCGTGGCAGCGCGGCGCGCGGGACTGGACGGAGCCGGTCAGTATGTCCAGCTCTCCCGCAACAAGTGGCAAATGCGAAGCGCATTCGAGGCGGCAGGCGTGAAGAACCCGCCGTTCCGCCGTGTGACGAGCCATGACGAGCTGAGGCGAGCGGTTGGCGAACTGCGACTGCCGGCGGTCCTCAAGATGACCGAGGGCGCGATGTCCGCCGGGCACACGATCGTCGATGTCGGCGACGATCTCGCAGCGATCTGGATGAAGAACACCGCGTTGATCGAACGCCTCGCCGCCGAACGGTCTTTCGGCGTCGTAGACGGGCTGCTGGCTCCCGAATTCATTCTCGAGGAGATGATCGATGCCGATGCCACGTGGTGGTATGGCGACAGGTCTTTTGGCGACCTGGTCAGCGTCGAAGGCCTGGTGGTCAACGGCGTCTATCAACCCATTGCCGTCACTTCGAAGTATCCGCTCGTACAGCCCTTCACCGAAATCGGGCAGATCACGCCGTCGATCCTGTCCCTGGACAAGCAGCAACTCATCGTGGACTTTGCGCGCAGAGCCGTGGACGCGCTTAAGCTCGAGACCTGCGCAACCCATACCGAGATCAAGCTGCAGGCCGACGGCGAACTCTGCATGGTAGAATCGGCAGCCCGCACGCCGGGAGCCCTAATGACCAGGCAAATCCTGGAAGTGTTCGACGTGGATATGATCGGCTGCCTTGCCCGGGCGCTCCTCGGGGAAGATTTCGATGTTCCGGGCTTCCAATACCTCGCCAAGAATGGCGCTGCGGGACCGGTGGCGATCATTACGCAGGATTCCCGCGGCGTTCCGTGGGAAAGGCACCCGAAGGTCAACAAGGCGCTCGATCTTCGTCGATATCTCGATCCCGAGGTGAAGTACGAAATCGCGTGGAGTGCGGACATCGAGGATGGTTCACCGTCAAGGGCCTACGACCCGCATCTCGGGTCGATGAACTACATTGCCAACGTTTTCCTGAAGGCCCCGTCCGTCGATATTCTGATCCAGTCGCAGAGGCAGATCATGGACAGTGCGGAAAGGATCTTCATCGAGCAGGAATTGCATTGATCCGGATCTGCACTGCAGGTTCGGTTTTGTGGTCCCTCTCACGATGGCCAGGTAACTGACTTACGCAATTTTATTTTTGGAGACGGCGCCATGACCGATGGCGGGCCGGAGGCCATTTGCGCGCCCCTTCAAGCAGCGCTCAATGAGGAGATTAAACAATGAACATCGCAGTGGATACCTCTGCCGAGACGGCGAGGAAACTTCAGACCGAGGCCTTCCACCGCCTGAAGCCGAACAGCGGTCTGCCCTATTGGGACAAGGCGGAACTTGGGGGCTTCCAGACGGGGCACCTGCCGCAGTGGGCTCGGGACGGCTTGACATCGTTCCGGCGGGTAATCCTGGATCAGCGGTTCCCTTGCACCTTCGCGACAACGGCCGAACGGAACGGTCAACTGGTCTATGCGTTTGCTGAGACGGCGACCGAGAAAGGCGACGTCAAGCATATTGCGGGCGCCATTGTCGCCTATTTGGACAGCCTCGCCGATCTTCCGCCGAACAAGGTGGATTTCCAGGTCCTGGTAGTCCTCATCAAGCCGATGATGGACTGCCCGCTTGAAGAGTACGGAACGATGGCGCAGGCTCTGTTGCAATCTCTGCATGAATGCGATCCGGCTCCGTGGCCTGCCGAAATTCCCACCGACGAGAACGACCCCCTGTGGTCGTTCGCTTTCGCCGGCCGGGGCCTGTTCATCAATTTCTCGACGCCGGCAAATCACGCCCGGCTCTCCCGCAATCTGGGCGTCTGCATGGCTCTCATCATCTCACCGCGCGACGTCTTCGATCGGGTGGCGGGGCCGACCGACAAAGGCCGGCGCGTGCGAAGCATGATCCGGGAGCGGACAAAGGACTATGACGACGGTCTGCCCTTCGCGCCGTGGAGCTCATCTGCTTACGGCGAGGGCGCCGTCGGGACAGAACGCAGCCAATATGTCCTGTCGGACGACAATGAGACGCCGATCTCCCTGTCTCTGAAGCAATGCCCCTTTCACGCAAAAAGCTGAGCCGCGACGAGACCAAGGAATTGCCATGCTTACACCAACGCAAATAAGACAATTCGAAGAGTCGGGGTATATGGTTGTCCCCGACTTTCTACCGGACGACGCGCTTTCCCAAATTCGCTCCGTCGCTCGGGACATGGGTGCGCGCGAACCGCACCGCAATTCCTGGAACGAACGATCCTGCTTCCGGCGCCCCGATTTTCTCCGCATGTTCGACGCCCCGCTTCTCATCGGGGTCGCCGAAGCGTTGATCGGGCAGGACATGCAGTTGCTGCAGTTCGATCTTCTGCGGACGCGTTCGGACGACGCCAAACCGGAATGGCATCGCGACACCGATTTCTCCTGCAGCAAGACGCTGGCGATTAGCATGGCCATTTATCTACAAGACACCCCCGTCGGGGCAGGTCCCCTGATGGTCGTTCCTGGCTCGCACCGCCGCGACGAGGGGCCACCCACCCTCTATGGAAACCTGCCTGATCAAGTCCCGATTCCGGTCAAAAGAGGCGCAGCTATCATTCACGACTCGGCGCTCTGGCATCGGGCATCGCTGGATGGCCCCGGTATCGATTGCTGGGCGCTCTTTCCAATTTTCGGGAGGTTCTGGATGAAACGGCGGGATGTCGACTGCCTTCAGCCGCCGCCGGCAACCGTGCTTGCCCTTACGGCCCCCCTGCAACGGCAGCTCTTCGGCTTCGATCTTCGCGACCATGCTCCAACCCTCCTTGGCGGAGGTGAACAGTATAACCGGCGCGGCGATGCAGGGGTGGACTTCTTGGCGGAGTGACGAACGTCACCATCGCCAATCATCATAGTGTTTCTTAGGAGATAGAGATGAATATCCTCGGCTTAAACTACATATTTCATGACGCATCCGCTTGCATCATCTCGAACAACGAGATCAAATGCGCAATCGAGGAGGAACGGCTCTCGCGGGAGAAGCACACCTCGAAATTCCCGATACGCGCTATTGCCAGATGCTTGAAGCAGGCCAATCTGACACTGGACGAAATCGACCACATCGCGATTTCGGTCAATCCGGATATCGCCATTGCGAAGAAGGTGCAGTATGCCGCATCGCTCGGGCCGGCTGCGCGGGAGTTTCTGGATTCCGAGATCGGCGGCCAGAACCAAAAGCATCTCGCCTTCTGGAACTGGTACAACCACAGTTGGCCCGTGAGCAACGCGCGGAGGCCGGCCGTGCACTTCGTCGATCACCACTATTCCCATGCCATCGGCTCTTTCCACGTCTCGCCTTGGACGGAGGCGGCGGTGCTCGCCATCGACGGCGGCGGAGAGTGGCGAACCGTCTGGATGGGCGAGGCCAGGAATGGAACGTTCTCGCAATTCAGCGAAACCCTTTTCCCGCACTCGCTCGGAACCTTCTATTCCGCGGTGACGGAATATTGCGGATTCAAGGTAGAATATGACGAGGGCAAGACGATGGGGCTCGCCCCGACCGGCGACCCGACGCGCTTCTTCGAAATCGTCGATGAAATGGTGCGGGTCAAGGATGACGGCGCGGTGGAGCTCGATCTCTCCTGGTTCGACCTACCGGCGTCCATCACGGGCCGGTTCTGCAGCGAAAAGCTGATAGCCGCCTTGGGGGCGCCCCGCCGGCCAGGTGAAGAGATTCGCGAGCATCATCGCGACGCGGCAGCGGCTTTCCAGGCGGTTCTGGAAAAGAATGTCCTGAAGATGACGTCGATGCTGGCTGCGAAGACGAAACTGCCCTTCCTCGTCCATTCCGGCGGTGTCGCGCTCAACAGTGTCGCCAACGGCAAGATTCTCCAGGCCGGCCACTTCGACGACATCTACGTCATGCCCGGCGCGGGCGACAACGGAACGGCGATCGGCGCTGCGGCCTATGTCTACAAGGACATCCTGGGGAACCGGGAAAAGCTCTATCACGTCAATCCCTTCGTTGGGGACGAATATGACAATCAGGAGATAGAACGCTTCCTGAAATCCGCGAAAATAGCCTATCGCAAGTCGGACGATGTATGCCTCGAGGCGGCCAAGTCACTTTCCGACGGCAAGATCATCGGCTGGTTTCAGGGAAAGATGGAGTTCGGACCGCGCGCGCTCGGCGGACGCAGCATCCTAGCCGATCCGACACGCGCCGGCATGAAGGACAAGATTAACGCGGAAGTGAAGCACCGGGAGGCCTTCAGGCCGTTTGCGCCTTCCGTCATCGCGGAACGGGCCAGCGATTACTTCGAGACGACGGTCGAGGTGCCGTTCATGCTGACGGTGTTCCCAGTTCGCGAAGAAATGCGGGCAAAGATTCCGGCGATCGTCCATGTCGACGACACGGCCCGCCTACAAACGGTCCGACGGGATTGCAATGAAAGGTATTACGACCTGATCCGCGAATTTGGAAAGCTGTCCGGCCATCCAGTAGTCCTGAACACCAGCTTCAACGTTATGGACGAGCCCATCGTCGCCAGTCCCTACGACGCGGTCCGCTGCTTCTATTCCACAGGCATTGACATTCTCTACATCGGGGACTTCGTGCTGGAAAAAGAGCCGGCGAAGGCAATTCACGTCGAGCGCAGTATCCAGGTGCCGCAACTCAGCATCCATGGTGGCTAAATTTGGTCTAGCCGATCCAGGTAACACTTGGCCGTGCTCGAGTTGCTCCAGAGCGTTTCCGCTTTTCTTCGAACCGCGAAAACGCTCACACTCTTGTTTCGGCCCCTCTCCGTAGTACGCGAATGAACCCGTGCGCCTGGACCACGCGTTCCGAAAAATACTGATACGCTGCGTGAGCCTTGAACGGAAAGGCTAACGAAGTCACGGGTGCTCTGATGCATTAATGCATGATTGATCGAGCTGTGCGGCCGATTTTCGGTGGAATTTTTGAGGAGAGATTTCAAGTGGCATCATCTTGAGGGTGAGGTGATTTTTGGGTGGTGCTCGTGCGGCAAATTGGGCGTTAACTACCGCAACCTTGAAACTATGCTCTGCGAACGCGGTGTCACGATTGATCACACGAGGATCTATCGCTGGGCCTAACATTACGCGTCTGAGATGGTAAAGCGCCACCCTGCTGTCGCCGTTCCGGCTCGCTCTGGTGAAGGTAGACGGCGAAGATGTCCCAAGGCGGGGTGATGGAAAGTTGCCAGAGTATCCGGCCAACCTCGCCCCGATGATAACCGCCGTGCAGGGCGACATGGGTCAGCATTTCCTCTCTGGTCATATAACCCTCGTCGCCATCGGTGAAAGTGAACGGGATGGTATCCGCCAGATTTTCCGGCGAGACGCCGCTAAGGTAATCGAGATACCATTGATCGGTAGATGCTACGGCAGCACGCAGTTCCCCCAAAGTTGGCGTCTCCTCCGTATTGTCGGAGGTATAGCCATGTTGCGCGCCAATTAGATGCGCGGCGAAGATTCGGGCCACGACATAATAGTGATTGATCAGCCGCAAGGCGGTGTGCAGTTCGGCGTTGTGGTGTTCCTGATCCAAAGTCCCCAATTTGTCGAATAGGTGAGTATTTGCCCAAGCGTTATAGCCATATAGTTTTTGGAGCAACGTGCTCATGAGGGCGGCCCTTTCGAGTTTATGAAATGCGAGTAAATTACTCACATTCTGTACAAGGGAGGCTCAGTTGTCTACTCGCATTTCAAAGCAGCAGTCGGTAATGCGCAAGGAGCCGCGGCAGGGCCGTTCCCGCGCGACTGTCGAAACGATCCTTCAGGCTGGTGCTCGCATTTTGAGCGCTGAAGGATGGGCCGGATTCACGACCAACAGGGTCGCAGATTTGGCCGGAGTAAGCATCGGTTCGCTTTATCAGTATTTTCCGGACAAGCTTTCTCTGGTCGATGCGATCCGCCGACGCCATCTCGATGACTGTCTTGCCGTCATGCGAAAATCCAAAGCCACAGGGCTGTCACCGGTGCAGTTCCTGGCGAACTTGGTTCGCGCGATGATTGGCGCTCATAGCATTTACCCTGGACTGCATAGGGTGTTGCTCGATGAAGCCCCAAGCTCGGCCGACTATCGCAACGTCAACAGCGAATTTGAGATCGAATACCTTGGATACTATGCAGAGGCCGTAGCTGCCTATCGAAACCGCCAGCTCTGCACGACCGATCAAACCGCCACGCTGATCATTTCCGATGCGATTGATGGGGTCATTCACAATGCCGCGCGCCGTGGCATGTTGGGTGACCCCATCGTGCAGAGTGAACTCATCCGGCTGGTCAGCCTATACCTAGAAGACGCTGGCGACGGCTCTACAGCTAAATAGATGGTTAGATTTCGCATAACTAATCGTCTCGCGCGGCGCACATAAAGCACCGCCGGGCCGGACGTAACCTGCGCGATTGTCGAAATGAACATGCGGTGCATGCGTCCGAGAGCCACAAGCGAACATGCTAATTGGCAGCCGCCTGATTTGAGTTTGACAGCTCTCGATGAAGGCTTTCCCGGAACTCGTTCGTCTGGTTTTGAACCATGCGTGCGATCAGGAATAGGTCGTTGATGACCCAGATCACGCCAGTGACGAAGAACAGCGCTCCGACTCGGAACTGAGCCAGCCCAACGCCGAGAACCATCAACACAAGCATGGCCAGGCCGGAGGCGGGATGTCCGATGTAAAACCGATGGGCACCAAAACCGCCAAGGAAAAGACACAGAATATATGCAACTCGGCTTGACTTCGCTTCGTTAGTGACGCGCTGCTCGATCAACATCTGTTCTGAAGTTGAAAGTTCCATCGTCGCTCCAAACATTTCAATGTGCACGCAGTAGATGCATCTATTGCATAGTGCGCGCATAGCGTCAAGATTGGCTACAACGCCGCTTGCCAGTATCGCGGCCCGGCTATCGCGATCGAGCGTTTGTAACCACAGGCAGGGCAAATTCTGCCATCCGGCCACACCATACCTTCCAGCACCCGGCGACATTGCTCCTCATCCCGGAAGGCCACGATCATATCTTCAGCAGTCCGAATGTTGCTCAGCGCTGTAAACATCGTTTCCGGCATTCTTGCGCGTCCTATAAATGCTCCAGCGGCGATTGCCGGACCTTTGCATTCCACAAAGCTTCCGTTGCGTGTTTGGCACGGGCCTGTGGCTAGTGCCGCAGTCGGATAAAGGCTTGTCCTCGGTGCGCCTGGCCTAGGCTCTGGGGGTGAGCCAGCCGATGGCCTGGCGGATGGGACACGCGCTGCGTCTCATGGCGGCGCGGGAGCACATGCTCGATGGCACGGTCGAGGTTGACCATTTCCATCTCGGTGGGCGAACGAGAAAGCATCCGGACAATCCACCTCCTGGACGAGGCCGGAAAGGTCAGGCGAATACGCAGAAAACGCCTGTCATGGCAATAGTGCAACGACCGAAGGACGTTACACCGCGTACTCCAGCCGGTGGCGCGCGTGCTGTGGTCGTGACCGGTCTTTCGTTACGTGCAGCCGAGCGCGCTGTCGAAACGCAGATCGAACCCCATACTGTCTGATGAGCGATGAGGCGAAGGCGTTCATGGCCAGTGGCGAGAGCTTCGCCAAGCATGAGGCCGTGAAGCACTCAAGCCGCGAATACGTTCGTGACGCCGTTCACGTCAATTCGGTCGAAGGGTTCAATTCACGCGTCGCACAATTGCCGGCGTCTTTCATCACATCAGCCCGCAGCATGCCGACCTGTATTTCCACGAGATCGGCTTCCGCTGGTCCCAGCGCATCGTTACAGGCCAGGCGGTGCGCAAAAGCCGAAATGGCCGGGAAAGCATGAAAACCCTTTGGTCGCGGGTGCCGTCGGCGCTGCAATTACTGCGAGTGTTCCGCGCTGCTACCGGCCGTGAAATGGCAAGAGCCCGGATGGCGGCATCACCATCAAATCGGCCGTAGCTGTCTTTGGTTCATAAAGGCCTCGGACAGATCCACAACTTTCGTGTCGTGACGCCCACCTGGCTTGTTCTCGGAAAGAAGAGAAAACGTCTGCAACCTTGAATTGACATGCGCTTTTATTCGCGCTAAAGATTAGGACGCAAAAAACGGAGGAATGCAAATGGCATACGCAAAGAACCCCTTCCTTCAAGCAGCGCGTGCAACCTCGTCTACGAAACCGCCCAGCGGTTTCTGGGCATCCCCGGCGGGAAAACATATGCGTCTCGCCAAGAGCTGCTTCGCATTGGCCAAAAAGCACCAGACGGCTGGTAATAAGAAAAAGTACTGGAGCTTGCTGAAGACGGGTCGCGGAGCCTTGGCTCTGGCCCGGCAGGAGATTTATCTCTGGAAGCGCGGGCAGAACATCCGGCGCAAGTCTTACGCGATCCACCGCGCCGCCTAGGTGGAACGGTTCACCTTTGCTTAGGACCGTGTTTCCCCCTTGATTCATTCAGTAGCAGAGGACGGTTGCCTTGCCATAGGCAACCTGCCTCGCAGCAGCTGCTCCGATCTCTGGAGGAATACTTATTCGGAGAGAATGAGATGAGTGACTCCTTGCTTTTTGGATATTCGGTAGAAGAGAACGGCGGCAAGTTTGTAATTACACTAGCGGGCACGCTTGCCGTTCCGATTATGCAGGACATTGCGGCCAATATCGGCCCCAGCGGCGCTGGTACGACCGGACTACCGATGATGTTCCCCTATACCCTTCTAGCATCCCACGCCGTTAGGATGACGGCTCAGGCGGGAGGCGAGACCGAGGAGCAGGAGGACGCTTCGCTGGCGGATATCTTCGGTCAGGGCTTCGACAAGGATCTCAACGAGTTCGACCGGCAGTTAGGGCGTTATCGGGCTCTGTTGTCGGCGACCGTCGAAGTCGGCCAAGGGCTCGAAGTACCATTCACGAAGGGTGAGGCCAACGACGCCGCCAGGCCAAAGAGGGCCGAGATCAAAACCTAAGAGTGTTCAGGGAGAGAAACGATGGTTCAGCTGTCCCGCGAGGAGACCTTCCTGCTGCTGACTTCCAGACCGTGTCTGACGCCCTCCGACGATCAACGCCTGCTGCACATCGTCGAGCCGGATCTGGATTGGTCCTTTGTGCTCTGGCGGGCGGAAAGCTATCAGACGCTGTCGTTGTGTGGCTTCCACCTAGGTCGACTGGGCCTGATCTCCCGGACGCCGGCTTGGGTGATCAGCTACATTCACACTTGGTCGCAGCTGTCCAAGGCGCGGAGTGAGGTGCAGTTCCGCCAGCTTGGTGAACTTCTGGCCCATTTCCGCGCCTGCGGTCTGGAGCACTATTTGTTCAAGGGTCCATTGTTATCCGCCCTAGTCTATCCTGATCCGGCGTGGCGGCCCATGCAGGATCTGGACATCATGGTGCGCATGGCGGATGTCCGACGGGTGCAGAAGGAACTCTACCAGCTTGGCTACAAGCACGGCGTTTTTAATCCTGCCGACGGTGTCTTCACGCACATGTTCCGCAAGATCACGCCCGAGACCTTGGAGCACAAATACGCGCTTCATTCGGTCACCAAAGTCGAGGTGATCCGGCCGAGTTTCGATACGAACCTGATAGCACCTGAATGGCGGATGCGGCAGATCAAGTCCTTCGTTCAGGATGATGGATTGGTAAGGATGCCGGTGTTCATCGACATCCATTTCAATCTCGGCGCCGGCATGGACGAGGACGACGTCTGGCGCCACATGCGCTCGCGCAAGTTACTCGGCCACGATGTGCCTTGCCAGTCGCTTACTGCCGCACTCTGGTTCAGCGCCGCCCGCATCTATTTCGAAGCCTATCAGCACGGTACGCTCAAATTGCAGATGCTAGGGGATATCGACGCTCTGCTGCGTCTACACCCCGAAGACCTCGACTGGGCGGAGCTGCTTGCAGTCGCGTCAAAATACGGTTTCTCGGCAGCGATCTTCTACGTTCTAGAGCAGGTACGGCGTCTGTTCGATACGCCCGTTCCGTTAAAGGTGCTGGCGCTACTGATGCCGGATCCGCAACGACAGCCGGATCCGGCAGACTTCGGAGACATTATCCCGAAACTGTTGTCACGAACCGTTGTAAGCGACTTACAACTCGCCTGAGACGCAGCGTCCGCAGCCGCCCTCGGAAGTAACACTTATCTCATCGACCCTTCACCCACAGCGCGCTGGGACACGTCGCCGCATCGCAGAACAATGCCCATTTTCATGAGGAGCAAACAATGGAATGCGTGGCTATTATTGGAGGGGGCCCGGCCGGCCTCGCGACCGGTCAAGCCCTTGCCAGGCAGGGTATCGAATTTGTCTTGTTCGAGGCAGGCCCACCGCTTGCCGAACGCAGGCACGACGAGGCAGCCCAACTCGGGAGCGGAATCGGCGGCGCGGGGCTTTTCTCGGACGGCAAGTTCAGTTTCTTTCCTTCCGGCACGCATCTCTACAGCCTGGAGAACCGCGGCCGCCTTCACGAGGCCTATGGCGCGATCGAGTGCCAGCTGACGCAAGTCGGGATCTCAGCGCCACCCTTGACCGATGAGTTAGTCCCCGGCTTCGCCGGTCAAGATGAAAGCATGGTATCCAAGCCCTATCTTTCGACCTACGGCTCGCTCGAACAACGCGACGCGTTGATTGCTGCCATGAGTGACGAGTTTCGCGACAAGATCCGCGCCAACACGCGCGTAGAAAAAATCCTCCCCTCGCCTGTCGGCTATATGGTGCGCAGCCGCGGCGCCGATGGGACCATTAGGGAGGACACCTTCGATCACTTTGCCATCGCAACCGGACGCTTTGGTCCGCAAGCGCTCCCGGACATGCTTCCAGCACCGGCGATGACCGACTTGCGATACGAATTCGGCATTCGTATCGAGCATCCAAACGGGATCGGATTCCTTGAGGTAGTGAAGCGGCCCGATGTTAAGTACATCCTCGACGCAGCCGAAACGGAGGTGCGGACTTTTTGCACCTGCCGAGATGGCGAAGTCTGGATGATCCCTTATGGCAATTTGGCCGCGCTCTCAGGCCGCTCCGACGGACCGCCGAGTGGATACTCCAATTTCGGGCTGTTGGCGCGTTTCACTGGAGACAATCTCGACAAAGGTCGGCAGATTTGGGCGGAGCTGCAACATCAGCTCGGGGACGATGTGCCAGCGACATGGCAGCCGCTCGCCGAATTCCTTAAGGGCTCATCCGAACCGAGCAGGCGCGATCCAGAGCCGGCTCGTCGCCCCTGGTTTCCGCAGAAACAGTTTCGCCGCGGCGACGTTGCCGCCCGGCTGCCGTCCGAACTCTACCGGATCCTTGCCGAAAGTGCGCGTATGATCATCAAGCGGTTTCCCGACATGGCAACGCCGGAGGCAATCTGCCTGTTTCCGGCGGTGGAGGGTGTCGGCGCTTTTCCTGCCATCGATGCAGGCCTGCGGGATCACAGTGGACACATTTGGTATTGCGGCGACGTGGTCGGCCGGTTCCGCGGGCTGGTACCGGCCCTCGTCAGCGGATATTACGTCGGAACGGCCATTGCGGCTCATCTCCGCGAAAAGGAGGACAAGACGGCACCGGGCGAATGGCAGGTGGCAGCGGCGCAGTAGCCCCAGACACCGGCAGCCATTTTCAACAGCTCGGTCGGACTCCGACGGCAGAAGCCGACGCGATGGGCGACCATCAGCAAGGACAAAAAAAATGCTGGTAGCTATCGAAGGAATTGACGGGGCGGGTAAAACCCATATTGCGCAAAAGCTCGCCCTCAAACTGAGCGAACGAGGGTACAACGCTCGGTATCTAAACAAGAGCGATATAGTGTTCGGAGATGATTTTGCCGACAGCCGGCTTGGGCTGCTCCGGCAGATTATCTGGCCGGAAAAGGGCGAACCGAAGCAAGACTTGCTTGGCACGCATTTTTATCTGTTCCTACTCGCCTCCTGGTTCTCCGCGGTGGGAAAGATACTCCGCCGGGAGCAGAGCTCCGGTCGCCGCGTCACGGTGATGGACGGGTCGCATTACCGCGTCGTTGCCAAAGCGCATTGCAGGGCGCGGATCGATCTGAGCCAGCTTTTCGGGTTGTTTGCGCAGGCTGCCGAGCCAGATTTGGTCGTCCTGCTGGAGATCGACCCGCACGTGTCATGGCATCGGCGCACGGCCTTCAAAGAGACCGAGATCGGACGCTGGGACGGTTACCGCGGCGATCCCCGCGAAGCTTACTGCGCCTATCAATCGACGATCCAACAGAGCTTGCGCCACATGGCCCGGGAGCGCGGGTGGGTGGTCATTCCTCAGGACGAAACCACGCGGGATACTGACATAGTCGAATGCATTCTCCATCACGTTGCCAACGCAACTTCCCGCGAAAGAGGGCAGTCCAACCAAGACTTCCTTGTCGAGCGAGCAGAGACGGTCTCAAGATAACATAAATCGCAGCCTTGGAGACACCGACACGGTCATGGGTTAGGCCCTTTGGCGCTGGAGGTCCGTATCCTAAATTTAGTCCCGTCGACGTCGACGGCTGCAGCTCCCAGTCGGCCCCAGGGCAGTGGGTGGATCGCTTCCGCCTGATGACGGTCGTCGATTGCTCGCTCTACACCGTAAAGGTGATGTCAGCCAATAGGGTCGGCGGTAGATCGAGACAGGTCCGGACAAGGATAAAAGATTCCCACATAGGAAGATTGCCTTGCTTACACGGTTCCCCCGCCGGACCGCAGTTCCCCATGGGCGGCGACTACAAGCTATGTCCTCGTTTGTCGGGCGCGTGTCGCAATTCTCTCGTAGACGCCATGAATTAGTTCACGCATCTGAAAAGTGCGACGAACCCCCAGCGGCAGAAGTGCCTTCAGGTGCTCTCGGCCGGAATCAAGACTCACGATGGGTGCGAAAGGCTTCATGGCCCTATGCGCGGGACCAGGATAGAGGCGCGCGAATTCAACGAAGTTCGTGAAGTCCTCGAAGTTGTTGGACTCGACGAGGAACGTCTCGGCTGGAACACCCTCGGCCAAAATCACTTCGTGCGTATCGAGCACAATGTGGAAATATTCAATCATCTCCCGGTTTGCGGGGAGGGCAGTCGCAATCGAGATCCCATTGATGAGGTCCTTCACTCTGACGAGCACGCCGTCAATGAACAGGGCGTGTCCTGCAGAGAGATAGAGATCCCTGTGAGGTGTCTGATGGTCAAGGGCGTGTCGCGAAATGCGGATTGGGACGACGCTGTCATTCCAGGATGGGCCGCTTCGCTTGTAGAGACGGCGACCGATCCATTTCGCCGCCATGGCTTCGCCGCGCACCGTTTCAATGAGATCGCCGATTTGAAGATCCTCAATGCAGACCTCGCCCGTCGGGGTCATCACGGCGGTGCCTCGCAGAAAGCACATCGGACCACCGCCGGGCTTGCCGTCTTTCTTCCACCACTTCCTTCCCTTGGCTTGAGCCATCGAAGACGGAAACATTGCTGCCGCGAGGGTACCCATCGCTGCAATTCGGGCACCCGTTGCAGCGGCCAGACCGAGGAAGTGACGCCGTGCCCCGTTGAGCTGTACATTTGGTTCATTGCCCGACATCGTTCTCTCCTTTCCCCATATTGCGCAAGTTTCCCGAGCATGCCGCAAACAAATTTGCACCAGTTCGCAATCTGAGAATATCGCTCTTTTCGGGTAGGTCGGGTTGCATTCGAGAGCTGGTTGTCGGCGTCGGGGAAGTAGTCAATTGTATCCGTTGCGAGCGCCCCACAGCCATGGGCATGATGCCGCGCATCAATCCGGACTAAGCGTCGTTGGCGGGGGCAGGGCCCGCTTGCCATAGCCGGCAACAGCCTGCCATCTCAGCCGACCGTCGCGTGCTATTGCGGCAATGTGCTTGTCCCTTTGACAAGGCGGTCCGGTATCACCGCTTTCCACCGCCGTGACACGCGGTAGAATGACGATCTTCGCGGTGCTGCTATGCTGCAGGATCGTCTGATAGGTTGGCTTGCCGTCATAGGCGCTGTCGGCTGTGAACTGGTCGATCTCGCCGTCGATCTGATCGAGCAATTGCGTCACCTGGGAAGGATCATCCGTGTTCTGGTCTGTCAGACTATGGGCGATGATTTCGCCACTGTCGGCATCCACTGCCAGATGGAGCTTGCGCCAGTTGCGACGGGATCTGGCGTCATGCTTCTCCTCCAGCCATTGCCCCGCGCCGTAGACTTTCAATCCGGTACTATCGACAAGCACATGCGGCAGAGGCCGGTTTCGTCGGGCTGATGGCTCCCACTTCTGCGCCCGACGGCTCAGCGTCGTATGATCCGGAACAGGGACTTTCAGCTCCATGAGATCCAACAGCGAGTGTAGCAATCCCTCGGTCTGGCGCAGCCGCATTCCGAAGACGCAACCCAGCGTCAGGGCCCTTTTGATGGCGAGATCGGAATACCGGGCTTGGCCGCCTCGGGTCTTGCGTCGGGGAGCGCGCCACCCGACCAGTGCCTCCGGCGTTACTCAAAATGTCAGGCTACCAGTCGGCGCAGACATGCCTCGTAATCCGCCCAGTTCGTCACCTTGAATTTCATCTTCTCGATGTGGTGACGGCGCGCAGAATTATGTTCGTAGGGCATGGCACGGATCAAGCTGATTGCGATCCCGTCTGCCTAGCGCCAAACCGTTGACGAAGTATCCACGCACCAACGCTTGTCGGAAGCGAAGGCATGGAGCCCACGGTGTCGCGCGTCTTATTCCAGAATGTTTTCTGGGCTGTGGACGGTGAAGGGCAAGCTCGGCCGGTGGACCGGTGTTGTTCCCGGAACTCCGACAAATCCCACCCGGTCGAGAGCCATTTCCAGCGCAAGACGCGCTTGTTTTTCGGGATTCTGGTCGATCGCCAGCGCCATCAGGCGTGAGTTCAGCAACTCCCGGGTTACTTCGTTGAGTTCATGGCCGACAAACAGGGGGCGATGATTGCGTGCCAAGTTTTTAATGGCCGCCGCGACGCCTCTGTTTCCCCCTCCAACGTTATAAATCGCCACCGTGTCCGGGTGGCGGACCAAAGCAGGACGAAGGAGCAATTCTGACAAGACGTCGTCGTCGCGACCCTCCAATATTTCGGAGACGTGAAGACGACGCGCAGAACCGGCGAGAAAGTCCTTGAACCCGCGCAATCGTGTAGCGTGGGCTTGGAAGCCGAGATGATTACAAAGGATAAGAACAGAACCCTGCTTCCGGACCATGCTCTCGATGAAATAATCGGCCGTCCGCCCCGCTTTGTAATGATCGATCCCTGCATAGGCGAGCCGCAGTGAGCGGGGCAGATCGGAGATGATGGTGACGGTCGGTATACCTTTGGCGGCGATCGAGCCGATCGCGCGATGGATGGCGTCGTGCTCCTGGGTATAGACGATAACGGCGTCGCACTGGGTCAGTCGCAGTGCTTGTGCCATGGCTTCCGGTTTTTCATCTGCCAGAATGGTCTGCAGCATCCAGCAGCTTCTCACCAACGGCGGCAATCCGGTCTATCTGCCGCCCGTCGGCGTCCCAGAAGCGTTCCGGTTCGTTGGACATGGTACGGTGTTCGGCATTATTTCCGCTGATCGTCGTTCTTGTTGTGGTCGTCGTCAGTGGAGTCGTCTTGTCGAAGACACGCTATGGCCGCGTACTCACCTCGATCGGGATCCAGGCCAGCGTGACCCGCTATTCGGGCGTTGCCGTTCCGGCGCATGTTGCCGCGACCTATGTTCTGACAGGTGTGATTGCGGCGATTGCCGGACTGATCCTGACATCGACAGTCACCGTCTACATTCCCTCATCCGGCAATGCTTTCCTGCTCAATGCCATCGGTGCGACCTTCATCGGCACGACGTTGAGCCCGCTCGGACGTCCCAATGTTCTCGGAACCGTCCTCGGCGTGCTGCTGCTTAGCATTGTCGCCAACGGGTTGCTGCTCACGGGCTTGAACTTCTACTGGCAGCAGGTGGGCACCGGTTTGCTGATCTTTGCCGTCCTGTCGATTAGCTTCATCAATCAGAAGGCGAAGCGGCGGGCATGAGCCTGCGGCTTGACGCCGGGCGGCCGATAATGAAACTTTGCCGTATCGATCGGCTTAACAGACGCCTTGCCCGGGTGAGGGTGACCAGACATCTCCCGCATCGGATGTTGCAAAGTCTCTATCCAAGGCAGAAGGCGAAGAGCCAATTCTACAACGTCCAAAGCGGACATTGTCTCTGGATCATCGACAAGTTCATCAAGTCGCAATCCTCATCTCCTACCCATAATACCAACCGTCATCATAGACATCGATTTTGTGAGGGTGACGACATTGCGGTCAAAGCAGGAAG
>UCOA01000126.1 GCA_900474095.1 Hyphomicrobiales bacterium
GTGTTCCTGACGCCGGACGAGGGCCGTGTTCACAAATTCAATGACAAGGGACTGGCAATTCGATGACACGGCTCAAGGGAAAAAGCGCACTGATCACGGGATCGGCGCGCGGTATAGGGCGCGCTTTCGCGGAGGCATATGTCGCGGAGGGAGCGACGGTCGCGATCGCCGATATCGATCTCGACCGCGCGAAAGTGACCGCTGCCGAGATCGGCCCATCGGCCTATGCGGTGGAAATGGACGTGACCAGCCAGGCCTCCATCGATGCGGCGATCGCTGCGGTCGTGGCAAAGGCCGGTGGCCTCGATATACTCGTCAACAATGCAGCCCTGTTCGATCTTGCCCCTATCGTCGAGATCACCCGGGAAAGCTACGACAGGCTGTTTTCGATCAATGTCGCCGGCACCCTGTTCACCATGCAGGCGGCCGCGCGGCAGATGATCAAGCAGGGGCGCGGCGGCAAGATCATCAATATGGCAAGCCAGGCGGGGCGTCGCGGGGAAGCGCTCGTTGCCATCTATTGCGCCACAAAGGCGGCGGTGATCAGCCTCACCCAGTCGGCGGGCCTGAACCTCATCAAGCATGGCATCAATGTCAATGCGATCGCGCCCGGCGTCGTCGATGGCGAACACTGGGAGGGCGTCGACGCGCTGTTTGCCAAGTACGAGAACCGGCCGCTCGGCGAAAAGAAAAAGCTGGTCGGCGCCGAAGTGCCATTCGGGCGCATGGGCACCGCCGAAGACCTGACGGGCATGGCGGTCTTCCTCGCCTCCGCTGAAAGCAACTATGTCGTCTCGCAGACCTACAATGTCGATGGCGGCAACTGGATGAGCTGATCAGGGCTCGTCGAAAGGAATGAAGACATGACGACCAAACTTTCGCTCGCCAATCTCGATGCCATCAAGCCTACGGCCGCCATCCCGGCCTATGATCGTTCAAAGCTGAAGGCGGGCATCGTTCATTTCGGCGTAGGCAATTTTCATCGCGCCCATCAGGCTATTTATCTCGACGACCTGTTCAACACCGGCAAAGATCTCGATTGGGCGATCGTCGGGGCAGGGGTTCTGCCCTCCGACGAGGCCATGCGCGCGAAGCTCGAGGAACAGGATTTTCTGACGACGGTGGTCGAGCAGGACAACAACAGGAGCGCGGCCCGTGTCACGGCGCCGATGGTCGACTATCTGCGGCCCGGCAATGCGACAGCGACGATCGCGAAGCTCGCCGATCCAGCGATCCGCATCGTCTCACTGACGATCACCGAAGGCGGCTATTTCATCGACCCCGCATCCGGCACGTTCAATGCGGCCCATCCGGCCATCGTTGCCGACAGCCAGAATCCCTCTGATCCGAAAACGGTGTTCGGCCTGATCATCGCCGGACTGAAGGCTCGCCGGGACCAGGGCATCGCGCCGTTCACGGTCATGTCCTGCGACAATATCCCAGGCAATGGCGAAGTCACCCATGCGGCTGTTTCGGGTCTCGCCCGCCTTTCCGATCCAGCGCTTGCCGAGTGGATCGAAGCCAATGTCGCTTTCCCGAACGGCATGGTCGACCGCATTACGCCGGCGACCGGAGCGCGGGAGGTCGGCATCGTGGCTGACGATTACGGCATCGACGACAATTGGCCGGTGTTCTGCGAAGAATTCAAGCAGTGGGTCCTCGAGGACCATTTTCCGGCTGGCCGCCCGGCACTTGAAACTGTTGGTGTCCAGTTCGTGCCAGATGTCGCGCCTTACGAGCATATGAAGATCCGCATTCTCAATGGCGGTCATGCGGCGATCGCCTATCCGGCCGCACTTCTCGATATCCATTTCGTCCATGAGGCGATGGAGGACGAAACGGTCCGGGCCTTCCTCGCAAAGCTGGAGCACGACGAGATCATCCCGGTCATTCCGCCGGTGCCGGACACGGACCTCAGTGCCTATTTCAGCCAAGTCGAGAAACGCCTCTTCAACCCGAAGATTGGCGACACCATCCCACGTCTGGCCCAGGACGGCTCCAACCGCCAGCCGAAATTCATCCTGCCGACGACGGCCGACCGGCTCCGGCGCGGCGAAGATGTTATCGGCCTGTCGCTCGTGTCGGCGCTCTGGTGCCGGTACTTCGCCGGAACCACCGATAGCGGCATGGCCATCACGTTCAACGACGCCAGCGCCGACCGGCTGCATGCCGCGGCGGTGAAAGCCAAGGACGATCCACAGGCCTTCCTTGCGCTTTCGGATATCTTCGGCGAGGTTGCGCAATCATCATTGTTCCAAAGGCGGTTTGGACATGCGCTACGAACACTTTGGGACAAGGGCACGCGGGCAACACTTGAGCTCTATCTCGACGGAAAACTCGGAGAATGACGCCATGACGCTCAAACCCTCGCTTGACGTCGTGGTCGCCCTGTGCCGCCTTGGCGTGCAGTCGGCGGTTTGACGGATATGACCATGCATCATCCACCCAAGCTGGTGATCTTCGATTGTGACGGTGTCCTGGTGGATAGCGAGCCCCTGTCGATCGATGTGCTCGTGCGGGTCCTTCGCAAGGCCGGCGTCGATATGAACGCCGAGGAGGCGACCGAGCGGTTTCTCGGCAAAAGCCTGAAGACAATGACCGACATCCTGCATGAGGACTACGGGCTTGCGGTGGACGACCATTTTCTCGAGCGGATGCGTCTCGACCTCTACCAGCGCTTCCGGCAGGAGTTGCAGCCTGTGGCTGGTGTTGCGACTGCACTCGATCAGCTCGACATTCCGCGCTGTGTCGCTTCTTCCAGCCAGATGGAACGCATCCGCCTGTCACTGACCATCACCGGACTGATCGACAAGCTCGACCCCTTTCTGTTCAGTTCGACGATGGTGAAGCGCGGCAAGCCTGCGCCCGATCTTTTCCTGCATGCCGCTGCGGAAATGGCCACGCCGCCGGAAAACTGTATCGTCGTGGAAGACAGTCCGGCCGGCATCGAGGCGGCCCAGGCTGCGGGAATGCGGGTTTTTGCCTTTGCGGGCGCCTCGCATGCGAAGTCCGATCGGCATCTCGACACGCTCCGGCGGCTTTCTCCCGACGTCCTGTTTGACGATATGCGGGAATTGATCCATTTTGTCCGCAAAGAACAAACGGACGGGACCGCAGTTTAATGCGCGATCTGATTGTTGCCGTCGATGTTGGAACCGGCAGCGCCCGTGCCGGCATTTTCGATCGGCATGGCAAGCAATTGGCGCGCGCCGATTATCCGATCGCAATGAACCGGCCTGAGGAAAATCACGCCGAGCATGATTCCGAAAATATCTGGGCTGCCGTCTGTATCGCCGTAAAGACCGCCCGCGCCAAGGCGGGTGCGCCCGCC
>UCOA01000020.1 GCA_900474095.1 Hyphomicrobiales bacterium
GCTAAAGCCCGCCGTTTTCATTTTCAACCGCGACCGCGATAGGACGGCACGCCCTGATCCGGCAGCCAGACGCCTTCCGGCGGCGCTCCTGTTTGCCAGAAGACATCGATCGGAATGCCGCCGCGCGGATACCAGTAGGCCCCGATCCTCAGCCACTTCGGATCGAGCAGCTCCACGATGCGCTTGGCGATATAGATCGAGCAGTCCTCATGAAAGGCGCCGTGGTTGCGGAACGAGTGCAGGAACAGCTTCAGCGACTTCGATTCCACCAGCCAATCGCCCGGCAGATAGTCGATGACGATATGGGCGAAATCCGGCTGCCCGGTCATCGGGCAAAGCGAGGTGAATTCCGGCGCGGTGAAGCGCACGACGAAGGCCGTGCCGGCATTGCCGTTCGGAACACGCTCCAGCACCGCCTCGTCGGGGCTCTGCGGCGCCGCAACATTCTGACCAAGCTGCGACAGGCCCGATACATCGGTTTTTGTCATTTTTTCATTCCTTCAACAACCTTGACCCTGATTCCATGGGCCTTTTCGCCTTCCGGCTCGACATGGATGGTGATCTTCGCACCTTTGTAGACCGCGCGGATCGAGTCCTCCAGGCGATCGCAGATATCGTGCGCGTCGCCGACGGACATCGTGGCCGGAACCACCATGTGAAATTCGACGAAGATCACCGACCCCGCCTGCCGCGTCTTCAGATCATGCACACCGAGCGAACCGGCCGCATGGGTCGCGATCGCCTGCTTGATGGCGGCCTCTTCCTCGTCGGATGCCGCCCTGTCCATCAGTCCGTCGATCGAGCGCGCGATCACCTTCCAGCCCTGATAGAGAATGTTGCAGGCGACGACGACGGCAAGCAGCGGATCGAGCACCGCATAGCCGCTGACGATGGCCAGCACAAGGCCGACCAACACCCCGGCCGAGGTCACGACATCGGACATGATATGATGTCCGTCCGCGGACAAGGCGGGCGAGCGATGGGCTCTACCGGCGCGGATCAGCGCATAGGCCCATATAGCATTGATGATACCGGCCACCAAATTGATCGCCAGGCCGAGCGCAGGCGTCTCCGGCAGCCGTGGCGACAGAATGGCCGGTATGGCTTCGAAGACGATCAGGAGGGCCGCAACGACGATCAGCACGCCCTCGATGACGGCTGAGAAATATTCTGCCTTGTGGTGGCCGAAGGGATGGCTGGCATCTGCCGGTTTTGCGGCATAGCCGATCACGGCGAAAGCGACGATGGCGGCCACCACGTTGACGATCGATTCCAGGCCATCGGAGAGCAGAGCCACCGAGCCTGTGACCCACCAGGCGAGCATCTTCAACCCCAGCACGACGAGCGCGATCGGAATCCCCCAGAACGCCAGGCGCTGCGCCGCGGATGCCTCCTGCTTCACCATTGCCTTCTCCTTGCACATGCAAACGAATTGCAAAACCCTGTTCTCTAGAACGCCGAAACCGCTGAAGCGGTTCGAGTGCTTCAGCGGTTTCGGATAGTGCGCATATGGTTCAAAGCAACCGACTTGTCAAAGCCTCGTAGGCAGAACAACGCCGCTCAAACACGGAGGTGGCTATGCAGCCTTGATCTTGGCTCGCTTGGCAAGATGCGCCACGACGTTCTCGATCATCCGCATGCCGGCATCGCCACCGAGCGTCATGATCGATTCCGGGTGGAACTGCACGGCGGCGATCGGCTCTTTCATGTGCTCGATGCCCATGATCGTGCCGTCGTCACTCTCCGCCGTGATCATGAACTCGCGTGGCAGCGTCGAGGGATCGGCGAAGATCGAGTGATAACGGCCGACCGTCACTTCCTTGCCAAGGCCTGAGAAGACGATGCCGGGCTCGAGCACGCGGATGCGCGACGGCTTGCCGTGCATCGGGATGGCGAGCTGGCGCAGATCGCCGCCATAGGCTTCCGCCAGCGCCTGCAGACCCAGGCAGACGCCGAAGATCGGCAGGTCGCGGGCACGCGCCTTCTTGATCGTCGCCTTGCAATCGAAATCCTTCGGCATGCCGGGACCGGGTGACAGGACGACGAGATCCGGCTTCACCTTGTCGAAGATTTCATCGACGACGGGCGAGCGGACGGTGGTGACGGTCGCACCGGTCTGGCGGAAATAATTGGCCAGCGTATGGACGAATGAATCCTCATGATCGACAAGCAGGATGTTGACACCGGTGCCGACGGCGGCGACGTCACGGCCCGCACCGCGGGTGTTGGCGGATTTTGCATCGCGGATCGCTGCGATCATGGCGGAGGCCTTCAGTTCGGTTTCGGCTTCTTCTTCTTCCGGATTGCTGTCATTGAGCAACGTGGCCCCGGCGCGCACCTCGGCAATGCCGTCCTTGATACGGATGGTGCGCAGAGTGAGACCCGTGTTCATGTCGCCATTGAAGCCGACCATGCCGATTGCCCCGCCGTACCAGGCACGCGGGCTCTTTTCATGGGCTTCGATGAAGCGCATCGCCCAGAGCTTCGGGGCACCGGTGACGGTGACGGCCCAGGCGTGGCTGAGGAAGCCGTCGAAAGCATCCATGTCGTCGCGCAGGCGGCCTTCGATATGGTCAACCGTATGGATGAGGCGCGAATACATCTCGATCTGGCGGCGGCCGATGACCTTGACGGAGCCGGGCACGCAGACTCTGGACTTGTCGTTGCGATCGACGTCAGAGCACATGGTCAGCTCGGACTCGTCCTTCTTTGAGTTCAATAGCTTGAGAATCTGCTCGCTATCGGCAATCGGGTCGTCGCCGCGCTTGATCGTGCCGGAAATCGGGCAGGTCTCGATCCGGCGACCCGACACACGCACGAACATTTCCGGCGACGCGCCAACCAGATACTCCTGGTTTCCGAGATTGATGAAGAAGGAATAGGGCGACGGATTGATCGCCTTCAGGCGATTGGAGATTTCCGAGGGCTTGCTCTCGCAACGCTCGAAGAACTTCTGGCCGGGCACGACTTCGAAGAGGTCGCCGCGACGAAAACTTTCCTTCGCCTTCGTCACAAGCTCGGCATATTCACCGGGACGATGGTCGCCGTGCGGCGGAATGCTGTCGATGGTCTGGAACGGCTCGGCCAAGATATCGCCGGCCTTGCCCTCCGTCGTCTTGCCGTCCTTGGCGAAATCATAGCGGTCAATCCACGCCTTGGCGGCATAGTGGTCGACGACGAGGATTTCGTCGGGCAGGAACAGCACCATGTCGCGCTGATCATCGGGGCGCTTCAGCTTCAGCTCGATCGCGTCGAACTGGAAGGCGAGGTCGTAGCCGAAGGCGCCATAGAGTCCGAGGCTTGCATCCTCCTGCGAATGGAACAGACCGGTGACGGCGCGCAGCACGGTGAACACCGTCGGGATCTTCGAGCGCTCTTCTTCGGTGAAGACCCGGTCCGGCATGTTAATCGTCAGATCGAGACGCCGGCTAGTGGAGGCACCGAGCGTGATGTCGGCGATCCCGGCGAGATGCTCGCAGATCATCGACAGGAGCGTTTCGCCGCGTTCGTTATAGGCTTCGATCCAGAGCGAACGGCCGAAGGAGGAGATGGCAAGTGGCGGATCGATGATCGCCGTGTCCCAGCGGGTGTAGCGGCCCGGATATTCATAGTTGGAGGAAAACACCGCGCCCCGGCGCTCGTCGAGCCGGTCGACATAACTGGAGATCGCCTCGCCATAGGGCGCCTCGCGCCGCCGGCGGGTAACGGAAATGCCGCCCCTGGTGGTATAGGCTTCCGCACCGTCTTCAAGAATTGTCGTCGCCATTTTTCGCTCCGTTCAGGCCCGTCATTCCTGCGGCCCGAATACAAAAAAGCCGCCTCGAAACTTCCGGGCGGCTTATCGTCTCAATCACGCATGACTGGTCAAGGCCGCTTCAGCGAGCCCACCACCAGATCGAAAGGATGCGTGCCTGTGTCATGGCGAAATTGTTAGCGTGAGACGAAAGATTGCGCAAGCGGGCACCGGCGGAAAAATCAGCGGGCATTTTCCGGCGAATGCCATTTCCTGGGGTCAAGCGGGCAGCTTGGTAGACATATTCGCCTGGACGCTCTCAGCGGCGAAGGCCCGTCGCAGCACTTTGTCGATGGAAATTCAGCCAGCGATAAAAAGGGAGCGACCTTTGCAGGCCGCTCCTCGATGGCGCACACCCGGCCAGCCTCCTAAAAGCGTTGCGTCAAGGAGACCTTGAAGGTGCGCCCCGGCTCGGAATAGTACGCCATGCCCGGCGACGCCGCGTTGAGAGTGACGTCGCGCACGCTGATGGCGTCGTAGTATTCCTGGTCGAGAACATTATACACCCCTGCCCGCACCGCGAGGCCTTCGACTTTCTCCGGTTTCCACCAGCCGGTCAGATCGACAATGCCATATCCAGGTGCCTTAAGCGTGGCGTCCGAGTTATTGGACACTGCCTTTGCAGCAATGAGAGTCACATCGGCGCCCCAGGTGTCCGCAGCATAACCTACCCCCAGAACACCCTTCAGCGGCGCAACGGAGCCAAGCTTCACATTCGTTTCGAGATCCTCGCCATTGGCATAGGTCAGCGAGCCGCTGACGTGGAAGCCGGAAGCAAAAGACTTGTGGGCCGAAAGCTCGATACCGTAGATGCGCACCCGATCGCGATTGAGATACTGGGTAATCCCGAACGGATAGGTGGCCGGATCCTGGACCGCCGCCGCCTCTACATCGATGAAGTTGCGGTAGCGGTTATAGAAACCGGTGATGCGCCCGCCGAAATCCTCGTCGCCGAGATTGGCGCCGATTTCGAACCCGTTGCTGGTTTCCGGCTTCAGGTCGGGATTGCCGAGCCTGAGATAAGTGCCGGGCGCACCGTAATCGAGATAGAGCTCGTTTGCCGTCGGCGAGCGGAAGCCCATCGCCCATTGCGCGAAGAGTTCGACATCCGGCGCCGCTTCGTATTCGGCAAGCAGCTTGGGCGACAAGGCGTCGCCGCTCTGGCCGGGCGGCAGGCCGTCGAAATTCGGATTGGCAGTATAGGCGGCCGTTTCCTGGGGCGACTGGTCGTACCAGTCGTAGCGCAGGCCGGGAGTCAGCGAGAAGGCGCTGTCGCCCATGGCAATCTCGTCTTCGAGATAGATGCCGAATTTCTTGCTGTCGACATCGGGCATGTCCGCCTGGTTGGTGTGCAGGAAGTTGCAGCTCGGCACGGGGCTGGTATCGCAGCTGTCATCGCCGGAGGAATATTGCGTGGTCTGGCCGACTAAAAAATCGCCGCCGAGCCGGACCGTATGATGCAGCCGGCCAGTGTCGAACGTTTTTTCCATATAGCCGGCGGCTCCAACAGAACTGTTTTCGACCTCGCTGTTGCGCCAATAGTCGCCGACAACCGACGTGGAGCGATATCCTGACTTGCCGCTGTCGCGTGTCAGGTCCTGCCAATAGAAAACGGCGTTGGCAGCATCGATCAACGCATCGTCGTCCACGGCTTCGAATTCGTAGTTCAGCGAAACGCGGTCGCGCTTGTTATCCTCGTTGCCGTCCAGGTCGCCAGGCCGGTAGTTGCCAAAGAGGCTTTGTTCGGTTCTGAGATCGATGTCCTTGTCCCGGTCGAAGCGCTCGCCCGTCAGGGTGAAGCTGTGGCCGGTATCGGTATATTGCTTGATCTTCACCAGCACGTTCTTCTGGTCGAAATTTGCGGGATTGGGCTCCGTGCGGCCAGCGCCGTAGACGTCGGACGTGCCGGCATTGTCCGTTTCGTGGCCCTTCTTGTAACCGCCCTGGAACAGGACAGCGGTATTGCCGTAACGGGCTGCGGCAGCGGCCGACGTTCCCCAGCTCTTGTCCTCGCTGTCATAGGTGAACTTGAAGATTCCGCCCCACGTCTTGCCCTCGCCGATCAGGTCCTCCGGCTGCAGGGTGCGGAGCACCACGGCACCGCCAAGAGCGCCATCGCCGGCGCGGCTCGAATCCGCGCCTCGAACGATATCAGCCGCAGATAGCGTGTCGAAATCGAAGCTGTCGATGCCACCATCCGCTTCGCGGGCACCGTCATCGAGATAGGGAATGACGATGCCGTCGATCGTCGTCTGGACACGCGCGCCGTCCAGACCGCGAATATTGACGCTGCCGTTGGCCCGATTGAAGCCGACGCCGGGTTGTAGCGTGCGGCCGAGGTCTTCGAACGAGGAAACCTGGTTGTCCTGAATTTCCTCGGCCGTCGTTTCCGTCGCCAGCGGGGTATCCGCAACCCCGGTCATCTCGCCGCCCTTGACCGACAGTTTTTTCAGCACGGTCGCGCCTTCTTCCGCTTCAGTCGTGGCCGCCGCGGCATCCTGTGCCTGGGAGATGTGAGCAGGCAACGCGCCGGAGAAAAATGCCGCGCACGCCAACAGGGCCGCGCGGCATTGCCGGTTATTCATGGACCAATCCTTTAATATATACTCACCGGGCTGGCTGTTGAGTCACTCTGCTCAAAGGGCTGGCTAGGTATGCTCGACAAAACGTCGAGGCAGCCGAAAGCTGCTTTCTGTTTTCCGGTTAAAAAACATGAGTGTTAGTGTCAACAAATAAATGCCATACTTTTGTCAAACTCCTGCCTCGCCATCGAAGAACGTGCTGGATTGGCAACGATCCAGCGTCCTGCGGCTGCAATGCAACCATCACCGCTCCAATGCGTTGTGACCGCGCCCCTGCCACCCGGCAGGACCGGAGTTCATCCATGCACCTTCGAATCATCGCCTGCCTCCTCTCGGTCATCCTTCTTTCAAGCGCCAGCCTACCCAAGACAGGACCCATCCCCGAGAAAAAGCCGGAATCGGCAGAGACGAAAAAGCCGGCGGAGAAGAAAATCGAGAAGGTGCCTGCGCCGAACAAGGACAAGACACCTCTTCCCACGCCGGAGGACACCGAGCCGTTACCTCAGAAACCCGAGGCCGAGCCTGAGCCAGTGCTGACGATCGAGCCGGAAGACGGCAAGGAATACGCTGCTTGTCTGACAGCGCTGAAGCAGATCGGCGCCACCTTCAGGGAGGAGACGCGGATCGACGACGGCAAGGGTTGCGGTATCGACAAGCCGCTGACGCTTGAAACGGTTCTTCCGGGCGTCGCGCTGAAACCGGAAGGCAAGATGCGCTGCGAAACGGCGCTCGAACTCGCCCGTTGGACAAAGGAGGCAGTTCTGCCGGCAGCCAAGGCGGCGCTCGGGAACGAAGGTCCGTTGACGGCAATCGACCAGGCGTCAAGCTATGTCTGCCGGTTGCGCAACAACGGAACGACCGGGAAAATCTCCGAACACGCCCGCGGCAACGCAATCGACATCGCCTCATTCACATTCAAGAGCGGCAAGTCGATCGAAATCCAGCCGCGCGACGAGGATTCGACCCTGATCGGCGCCTTCCAGCGGGCCGTGACGGCAACAGGCTGTCTTTACTTCAAAACAGTGCTTGACCCGGGCAGCGACGAGGCCCACGAAAACCATCTGCATTTCGACGTGCTCGAGCGCAAGAACGGCTACCGCTATTGCCGGTAATGTCCATCCCTCTCGCACCTGCGTGGATATAGTTGCCAGGCACGGGCCTCTTTCACTTGCTCGGAGCCGGATCGAACCCCATCTGCTGAGAGCGCTGGCCCTGAACCCGGGCCGGCCCCTCATCGCAAAGGATTTTTCCATGCCCGTTTCCATGTACAAAATCTCGGTTCCCGTCTTCATCCGCGCTCTGAACGTCCTTGCCGGACTGCTCGACAAGGCCGAAGCCCATGCGGCCGAAAAGAAGGTACCGCTGGATGATCTGTTCAATGCACGCCTTGCGCCGGACATGTTGCCTCTATCCGGCCAGATCCAGCGCGTCAGCGACACGTCGAAGAATGCCATCGGCCGCCTGACCGGCGTTCCCGCCCCAAGCTTTCCCGATGAAGAAAAGAACTTTGCCGAGCTGCGCGAACGCATCGCCAAGACGATCGCCTTCCTCGAAACCGTCAAGCCCTCCGATCTGGAGAAGAGCGAACACAGGGAGGTGACGATCAGCTTCGGCAAGCTGAAGTTCACGTTCACCGGTGACGACTATCTGTTGAAGTTCGCCCTCCCGAACTTCTTCTTCCACGTCACCACGACATACGACATCCTGCGCAATCGGGGCGTGGCCGTCGGCAAGGTTGACTATCTCGGACCCTATAACTAGCGCGCCGCCGATCAAGGGGGCCGCACGCCTCGTTCGGGGGCGGCCCCTGAGTGACGGAGACTAAAACAACCCCTCGATGAACCCCGCCTCGCTGAGGAAGATCTTCTCCGATGAGGGCGTTCGCGGCAGGCCCGGCATGGTCATGATCTCGCCGGTGATGACGACGATGAAGCCGGCGCCGGCAGAGAGCCGCACTTCTCGGACGGGAACTGTGTGGCCCGTTGGCGCGCCCCGTAGGTTCGGATCGGTCGAAAACGAGTACTGCGTTTTTGCCATGCAGATCGGCAGATGGCCGTAACCCTGATCTTCCCAAGCGCGCAATTGATCGCGCACCGTCTTGTCGGCGATCACTTCGCCAGCGTGATAGATGTCCTTGGCGATGGTCTCGATCTTGTGGAACAGCGACATGTCGTCGGGATAGAGCGGCGAAAACTGCGAGCGGCCGTTTTCCGCCAGTGCCACGACCTTGCGGGCCAGATCCTCGATGCCGGCGGAACCCTCCGCCCAATGCCTGCACAGGATCGCTTCCGCGCCGAGCGTGGCGACGAAGCTTTTGATCGCCTGTAATTCGGCCTCGGTGTCCAGTGTGAAGTGGTTGATCGCGACGACCACCGGAACGCCGAACTTCTTGACGTTCTGAACGTGCCGACCGAGATTGGCGCAGCCTTTGCGAACCGCTTCGACATTCTCCTGGCCGAGGTCGTCTTTCTTCACCCCGCCGTTCATCTTCATGGCGCGAGCAGTTGCGACGATAACCGCAACATCCGGTTTGAGACCGGCTTTCCGGCACTTGATGTCGAAGAATTTTTCCGCCCCGAGATCGGCGCCGAAACCTGCTTCCGTGACGACATAGTCGGCAAGCTTCAGCGCCGTCGTCGTCGCAACCACGGAGTTGCAGCCATGGGCGATATTGGCGAAAGGCCCCCCATGGACAAAGGCTGGATTGTTTTCCAGCGTCTGGACGAGGTTGGGCTGCATGGCATCCTTGAGCAACACGGCCATCGCGCCATCGGCCTTGATATCACGGGCAAAGACGGCGGTCTTATCGCGCCGGTAGGCGATGATGATATTGCCGAGGCGCGTTTCGAGGTCCTTGAGATCGGTGGCCAGGCACAGGATCGCCATGACTTCCGATGCGACGGTGATGTCGAAGCCGGTCTCGCGCGGATAGCCATTGGCAACGCCGCCGAGCGAGCCGACGATATGGCGCAAGGCGCGGTCGTTCATGTCCATGACGCGCCGCCAGGCAATGCGGCGGACGTCGATGTTCTGCTCGTTGCCCCAATAGATGTGATTGTCGATCAGCGCCGATAGGAGGTTATGCGCCGAGGTGATGGCATGGAAGTCGCCGGTGAAATGGAGATTGATGTCCTCCATCGGCACCACCTGCGCATAACCGCCGCCGGCCGCCCCGCCCTTGACGCCGAAACAGGGGCCGAGCGACGCCTCACGGATGCAGACGATGGTCTTCTTGCCGATCCGGTTCAGCCCATCACCGAGACCCACGGTCGTCGTCGTCTTGCCTTCGCCGGCAGGCGTCGGGTTGATCGCGGTAACCAGGATCAGCCGCCCGTCCTTCTTGCCTCTCTGCTGGGCAATGAAATCGGCGCTCACCTTTGCCTTGTCATGACCGTAGGGCAGCAGATGTTCCGGTGGAATTCCGAGCTTTGCGCCGATCTCCAGGATCGGCTTCTTGTTGGCTGCGCGGGCTATTTCGATATCGGACTTGACCTCGGCCATATGGTGTCTCTCCCCTTCCACCCTTTTTTGTCTGAAAGCATAAGAGCGCGAAGCGGGCGTGCTGGCCACACCCTACTTTGCCGCCGGGTAGGCAAAAAACGACAAGGAATGTTCAAATCGAACAAAAAAGCGGGCGAACCGGAGCTCACCCGCCCAATACACCCGCAATCGCGGCTTATCGCGCCAGAATATCGCGCATTTCGACGAGGTTGGAGCGGACGCGCAGGACATAAAAGCCGAGCGTTGCCAGATGGGTCGGCATGATCCAGCCATCTTCCTTGCCGTTCGAGATGATCAGCGGCTGGATGCGCAGCGACGCCCGCAGTTGCTTGATACTCTCTGCCCAGATCGGCGTCAGGCCACGCTGGGTGATGATCCCGTCGAAATCGGCGCCAGCCGCCGACAGGACGCCGTAATAGCCATAGAGCTGCCCATAGGCGAACCAGAAGCGGTCATCGGCCCGTGTATCGAACCAGCCGCCGTTAAAATTCTCCGAGCGCTCGCGCAGCATCGCCGAGGTGCTGCCGATCGAGCTTGCGATCCGGTCCATGAATTCCAGGAAATTGTCCGCGCGAGCATCGAAAGTCGCGGAGCATTTGGCGAGTTCGTCGTTGAAGGTCCGAAGATCATTCATCGCCGCGCGATACTGCGACGGCGTGGGCGTCAGCGGGCCGAACGGCGATAGGCCGAAATACCAGTTGCTTTCCTCGTATTGCATCTTGCTGCGCACACTTTGCAGCAGCGGATTGATGCCGGACGTGCCGCGCATGCGGACAAGGGAATCGACAAGTTCGACCGTCGTGCGGCGCACCGCCTCGTTGACACCGCGCTGGAAGGACGCCTTGTTGTCGAACCACGCGGTGTGGTCCCAATCCATGCCGAACAGGCCGGCCTTGTAGAGGATCATCGACGAAATCCAGGCATTCTGATTGACATTGTAGTCGATCAGATCGGCGGTTACGTCAACGATGGCCGAACGCTCGCAGGTATTGGCGGTTGCCGTCTGGCCCGCGGCAGCCTTTACAGGAAGGCCGGCATCGTTCTTGCGTTCTGAAAAATTGTATTTGTTGACATAGTCCGGGTCGAAATTGGTCCAGGCCTGAGTTTGCCAGATGAAGTAGGTATAGAGCGCAATCAGCACCAGAAGGCCGATGCCGATCGGCCCCTTGATGATCCAGCTGCGGCCCCGGTACCAATTGCCGACGGCAATGAAGGGGAAGAGGATCCAGGCTATCACCAGGCCAATGCCGCGGCCGATCGCGGAAAACACACGCTGGAAAAACGCGACGATCGGATCAAGCATTACTGTCCTCCTTGAGCCCGTAAAGACGTTTACGGAATGCCACTTTGTCCCTGAGATATGTTCCGGTCAGCGTCGCCACAACATATTCCCTGAACTTTTCGCTGTAATGTTCATAGGCTGCATAAAACCCCTGCTTGTCAAAAACGAAGCGGGAGATGAAATCGCTCGGGTTCAGTTGCGCGATCAGCCGGTTGGTGAGCCACTGGTCCGGATGCTCAGGCGCGGCGCGAACAAGCAGGAAGCGGTTTTCAGGCGCGATCTCCTGCATCTTGATCGTGCCGGACGCTGAAACCGTGCGGATCATAGCCTGCAGGAACGGGTAGCCCCCATCCGACGACACCAGCGCCGAATTGCGGTGCATCCACGTTTGCAGCCAGATCGCGTCAATATTGCTGAGGTCGGTTGTCGGATCTGCCTGGTTGACCAGCCCGCGCAGGATCATGTCCGCGCGGTGTTGATAGAGGCCGGAACTCTCGACCCAGGAGGCCTGCGGCAGTTGCAGACGGTTGGTCGATGCCAGGAATTCATAGATGCGCTGGTGGTCCGAGAGGCTGATATAGCCGACCTGCCAGGGGCGCGAGCGTCGAAAACCCGGCACGGCCGGATCGCAGATGACGGTCGTCGTCTTTTCATCGAGAAAGACATAGACGCCGCCGAAATGATTGGCCCAGAAGGCATCGTGGCGAAACACCAGCTGATCGGGCACCAGCGCATTCTCGCGGATGTCGCCGGTGATCTTCGCAAGCTCGACCATCCGGTTCAACATCGCATCGTCGGCCCAGGCCGTCGGCACCGTCTTCAGTTGATCGACCAGGCTCCTCAGTTCGGCCGCCTTGCCCAGCATGTCCTCGGCCGAAAGCACGCGAAAGTGCACTTCGTTGATCGACAGAAGGTCGTCGATGTCGTTGACGATCGAGACGGAATCCTCGATCTCGCCATAAAGCGCATCCTTGATCGTGACCGCATTGATCGCGCGCGCATTGGCACCGAAAAACTCGTGCATCAGCGCCGCCGTGTTGGAAAAGCTGGTATGGACGACCGGGAGTTCCTCCTGCGCCGGCGTCATGATGATGAAGCGGCGGTTGACACGATTCGGATCGAGATAGTCCCGGTCGCCAAGCTCGTCGGCAATCTCCGGTGAAAAGCCGGTCATGTCGATCCGGAACGAGGAAAGCGCCGTCGGACGCAGACCAAAGCCCTGCAGCGCCTTGTTATAACGCGCAATCAGGTGCGGCTCGGAAATTTCGAGCAGGCGCCCATAGATGAGTTCGGCTTCGAGGAGAAGTTTCATGCGGTGCAGACCGTTGGCTGATCATCTGTAAATTTCACGGCGATGCCCCATCTCGACAACGAGGATGACCAGATGTTCGTCCTGAATTCGGCAAAGAATTCGGAAATCTCCGACACTATACCTCCAAAGTTCCCCGAACCTCGTACCCTGCAGCGCTTGGCCAAGCTGGCGAGGATGGTCGAGCAACGCCACCCGACCGAAAAGAAAGTCGCGGATCCGCCGGACATCGGCCGCACCGATCTTGCGCAAACTTTTTTCCGCGTCGTTTGTGATGTCAATCGTCCAGACCAAGCTCTGCCATGACCTCCTTCAGCGGGCGCGTCGTGGTTTCACCACGTTCCAAGCGCTCCAGCGCCCGCTCTGCAAGGTAGATGTCCTCCAAATCGTCCAAATGCTCCTCAATCGCCTGGCGGATATAAAACGTCGCTGTGCGCCCCGTACGCGCTGCAAGAGCTTGCAGCCTTTCATAAATCTCGTCGGGTAGACGGATTGCTGTTTGCCTGGTCATAACATTGCTCGCAATGGGATACATGCATACCGTATAGCATGCCACCCTCTAGTTACCACATCATAGAGCGAACCGGTCGGCCTATCCCATTTACCACCGTCCCTCCTTCCGCATCGCTTCGATCTCCGCAATCGCCTTCTCGCGCCGGCGTTCGCGTCGGATGATGTCGGCCACGGCGGCATCGTCGGATTTGTCGGTGTAGCGGAATTCCGAGTCGGCGTAGCGGTTGATCTCCTGCATGACCATGGGAAGCGTGATCGGTCCGCGCAGTTCCTCGATCATTGCTTTTTTCTCGTCGTAGGATTTGTGCATGAAGGCTTCCGGCGCGGCGAACCAGTCGTCGGGCAGTTCCACATCCATCGCCCGCATCTTGATCGCATCGGTAATGTTCTTGATCGCCCGGCCGGTGAAGCGCGGCTCGGCTTCCTTGATCATGTGCAGATAGGCACCGACATCCGCGAGCGTTTCGATCTTGCCCTCTTCCTTCTCGAACCGCTCCCAGACGGCAAGCAGACCTTCCTCCTTCGGCCGGGAATGGGCCTCGTAGGATTGCGAAACAGCCTTTTTGATTTCCTGTCCCGCAAACAGCTGATGCTCTCCAAGCGGTATCTGGTGGTTCTTGCCAACCAAAAGCGCAAAAATATCGATGTAATCGCCTTCCGACTGCGGCCCATCGACCAGCCAGCGGGCACCGGCGCGCTGGCGCAGTGCGTCGTCGACGTTTTCGGGGTAGTTGGAAAACATGCCGAACGTGCAATTGCCGCGGATCACCGTCGAGGCACCGGCGAAACTCTCCATCAGCACCGCCGTGACTTCATGCTGGCCAGCCGAGGCGCGATCGTCAGAGCGCTTTGCCGCGACCTGATCGACGTCGTCCACGGTGCCGAAGCCGATGGCGCGCGGATTGACGACGTTGTTGACGAACTCCTTGCAGTTCTGGCCGGATTTGCCCTGGTAGGAGGAGATCTGGTCGACGCCGAAATTCTCGTAGTGGAAGGCGTAGCCGGCGATCTCGCAATAGTCGTTGAGCAAACCGGCCAGCATCTGGATCAGGATCGTCTTGCCGGTCCCCGGCATGCCGTCGCCGATAAAGGTGAAGAGGAAGCCGCCGAGTTCGACGAAGGGGTTCATCTGCCGATCGAAATCATACGCCATCAGCATCTTGGCGAGCTTCAGCGCCTGATACTTGGCGATGTGGTTGCCGATGATCTCTTCCGGCTTCTTGAAGGTCATCACCAGCGGCTTGCGTTTGGCGCCGGGCGCGACGTCGAAACCGTTCAGGGTGAAATCGTCCTGGTCGAGCCGGATATGGACGTTCTCGAAACTGGAAAGCCCCGTGAACCGCGACTTGCGGCCGATCAGGCCTTCGATCGCGACCCTTGCGAACGCTCGCGCCCGGCTGGTCAGCGCCGCATCGTCCGCCGCTCCTGCGATCGTCTTGTCGAGGGCCGAGACCATGCTTTTCAATGCATCCTGCGGCGTATCGAACAGGAAGTCGGGTTCCGTCCCATCCTCGACAGGCTCGCCCTCACCGGCCAGGGTCGCACTGAGATAGGCCGCGAAAGTGAAGGCTGCGATATAGGCCGACGCCGACAGGAGAGCCTTGAATTGCGCGGCATCCTCGCCGGATAGCGGCGCGGCGGCGTTGCGCGATTGCAGGCCTTCGAGATTGGTCTGTCGGGCAAAGACATCGGCAACGGCAAGCGCCACCTGCAGGCCACGCCGCGAGCGATAGAGCAGCGCGTGCTGGGCCGGAGACATCAGCGGATCACTTGTGCGAACCGACTGGATGGTTTTGGAAAGCTCCACCTCGCGGGTGCGGCGCTGACCGCCGGTCGAAACGGTGGAGACGAAGCGACGGCCGGTTCCGGCGAGCGCCCTGCCGGCGGATGGATCGTCCGCCTCAAGGATGATCAGCTTTGTGACCAGTCCCTGCGCCACCGCCTGGTGCTTGGCAATGTCGTCCTCATGCAGTGTCGTCAAGCCCGCGTTCAGTGACATCGTCTCACACCTCGCTGATGACCTGGTTTCCGGAAATCACATGCACTTTGTAGTCGCCGAAGATCTGCGCGGCGTCGCCGGCGGCATAAAGCGCCTGATAGGCATCGTGTGGCACCAGCGCGTGTTTCTCATAGGAGCTCACCCCCATGCGCGTCGCTTCGAGATTGTCGGTATCGATATGGAATTCTTCGCTGGCCGGCGTCGACGACCAGAAGCCGCGCTGGGCCGGGCGCTCCGCTTTGGAGAAAACCTCCTGCACCGTCCAGGTCAAGAGCCAGGCGTTTTCGGTCTTGCGGACCTTGGAGAGAATATCGTTAATCTTCGCATTGTTCTCGGTAATCCCGGCAGAATAGAACGGCCCGAGCACTATGCGGCGCAATTGCTTCGGATGGAGTTCCGGAAAGTCCTTGTCGAGACTGGTCGCGATCGTCACCGGCGTCAGCGAATAGGCACTGTTCTTCAGGGCGAAGTCATCAAAGCGGCTGGCCAGTTCCGGGTTGAGCAGGCCACCGACCGGCAAGGGAATATCCACGTCCGGATTGAGCTTGCCATCGTCCGTCACCAGCATCGTGACGATTTTCTCCGAGGAATCCTCGATGGTCGCCATATAGACCATCGGCAGTGTGCTCGAGCCGTCAAAAGCGCCCCAGCAAACGACGTAGTAGGGCCGCATGGTCTTCGGATTGACCGCGACGCGGATCGTCTCGGGCATGATGAAGGGCGAGAAGATGTCGCCCTTGCCGATCTGTTCGAGGTAGAGCCGCTCGGCCATGCGTGATTGCAGCGCGGCCGGAAAGGCCTTGTGGCGCAGGATGAAATCGGCCATTTCCTGTCGCAGCGCGTCGGCTTGCGGAATGCCCGACAGCCGCTTTTCCGCCGACTGCCGGTCGTTTTCCAGCTCCAGCACGTTCTGGAACACCGGAAAGCCGCTTTCGGCGCGGGAAATGCGGAACTGTTCGATGAAACCGATGCGGTTTTCCCAGCAGGAGAAGGATGCCTTCAGCCGGGCGAGATAAGGCACGACCACTTCGCCCACCACCGTATTGCGATAAAGCGGCGAATTGCGATCACCAAGAAAGATCTCAAGACCGCCGAGAGCAGCCCGGATGGAGGCGAAATACTGGCCGACAGGGCCTTCGGTTGCGGCGTTCATGCTGCAATACCCCGCGGCAACGCCCTGTATGGCAAGCGCGGCCCCTCATCCGGCCTGTCGGCCACCTTCTCCCCGTGAACGGGGAGAAGAGACAAGCGGCAAACTCCGTAGTCCCCTCTCCCCGCTTGCGGGGAGAGGGTTAGGGTGAGGGGCTTTGTGACACGGCCGTTGGCGAGCATGCTCAGAACTACTGCTTCACGTAATTCGCCGAATTGTGCTTGTCCATGACGGCCTGGAAGCGCCGGGCAAAAGCGTCGTCGGCGAGCTTCTTGCGGCGCTGGATGTCCTGCGTCGAGAGCATGTTCTTCTCGTGCATTTCCAGGAGATCGCCGATATGGCGCTGCGCCGCCGAGCCGATGCCGGCCATGGTCTCTTCGGCCGCGGTATCGACCTGGCTGCCGAGCGTGTTGATCCTGTGAGCGACGTCCTGCTGCGCGGCGGTCTTCAACGAATCCTCAAGCGCCTTGTAGAGGACGATACGCTGTTCGGTATCGATCGTCAGCTTGTTGATCAGCGTATTCTGCGCGGCGATCTGGTTGTTGAGCGAATCGACGAAAGTCTGGAACATCGAGGTGTAGCGCTCGAACGTCTGGCTCTCGGCCAAGAGTTCCTGTTCCTTGGCCTGCTTCTCGTTATATTCGGTGGCCAGCACCGAGCGCTCGCCTTCGAGTTGAGTGCGCGACATCTGGTCGGTGGAGGCGGCGATCTTGTTTTCGATGTCCATCAACAGCGGATTCAGTTCCTCGATCCGCTTCTGGGTCTCCTGAAGATTGGCCATCGTGCCCTTGCGCCGTTCGATGACCTGCAGCAAGCTCTGCTCGGAGGTCTTGTACCGCTGTTCGAGAACGGCCCTCTGTTCCTTCAGAATGCCGACGATTGTGTCGGATTTGGCGAGCAGTTCCTGCAGATTGCCGGCAAGCGACATGTTGCGCACGCGGTCCGTGCGCATGCGCTGCGCGCTCTGCTTCGAGAAGATGCCAATGAACTTCTCATAACCCGTATAGCTCTTCATGCTCTCGAATTCGGCGCCGAAGACATTGGTTGCGTCCTCCAGGCCGATGATCAGGTCGGCGATATTGCCTTCCATCACCTTCTGCTGGTTGATGACATCCTGGATGCGGGCATTCTCGATGTCGAAATTCGCATCGCCCAATTTGGTGTCGGACTTGGCGAACTGGTCGAGCACGACTGCGGACTGGTTCATCTTGCCGCGCATCTGTTCGACGATGCCGCGTGTTTTCTCGATCTCGCTCTCAAAGTTCTGAAGTGTCGCCATCGTTTCCCCCTGTTGCTTCGGTGCAGACGCGCCGCGCAGGTCAATTATTCGGTCGTGACATACATTTATATAATGGGAGCAGCGATTTGAAGCACAAGTGCCCAACCGCCGATTTTCAATTCTGCCTGCCGGAAACGCCCTACTTGGTAGCCATGATCTTTAAATAGGCAATGACGTTTTCGATGTCCTGAAGCTTTTTCAGGCCGGGAAAGGACATCTTCGTACCCGTCACCATCGTTTTCGGGCTGAGAAGATATTCGCCAAGCAGATTTTCGTCCCACACTTTGCCGTCCGCGCCGAAGGCCTTCATGGCGTCAGAATAGCCATAGCCGGCAAATATCGCGACCGGGCGACCGACAACGCCCATCAGGCTCGGCCCAACCCGGTTCGCCGGCTCCGACGCAGTATGGCAGCCGCCGCACTTCTTGAACACCTGCGCCCCCGCTTGCGCGTCGCCATCCGCATGGGCGAAGCCCGGCCAAAGACAGAGACCGGCACTGATCAGGACAAGACACGGCGGCATCGGTGGTTTCTCCGGAGAACGAAAGGTATGACCGCCACCATCACACGGCGTGACTGCCGTGCGATAGCCCGTCAGTCTTCATTCATCACGTCTTCCCAGTGGCGACGGCAGTAGACGACGTATTTCTCGTTGCCGCCGACATCGACCTGGGCACCTTCGCGGACGACGTTGCCACCGGCGTCGAGCCGTGCCACCATCGTTGCCTTGCGGCCGCAATGGCAGATCGTACGCACTTCCCGCATCTCGTCGGCGATGGCGAGCAGCGCCATCGAACCCGGAAAGAGCTTTCCCTGGAAATCCGTGCGCAAGCCATAGGCCATAACCGGAATGCCGATGCGATCGGCAACGCGCGCCAGTTGCCAGACCTGGTCTTCGCCGAGAAACTGCGCCTCGTCGACGAACACGCAGGCAATCGCTTCTTCGGCATGCAGGCGTTCGACCAATGCGTAGAGATCGTCGTCGTGGGTAAAGGAAATGCCGTCCTCGCTCAACCCGATGCGCGAGGATACCCGCCCCGTGCCGGCCCGGTCGTCAAAGTCGGCGATCAGGATGACCGTGCGCATGCCGCGTTCGCGATAGTTGTACGACGCCTGCAGGAGCATCGTCGATTTTCCGGCGTTCATGGTGGCGTAGCTGAAATACAGTTTTGCCATGGCGTCCTCTTCTGTATGCTGTCGCTCGTTCATGAACAGACCGGGCGAGGAAGGCCAGAGCGCGGGCGCAGAAACCACAGAAAATCGACACTTCCCGGCAGAACGTGGACAATGCGACATCTTACGTCGTTTTACGCGGGCTGTCTGGCGAATGTCCCAATAAACTCAAAGGTAACACCAAGGCGCTTGAATGGGCGAACATTTGGTGATTGGTTACAATCATAAGACGCAGGGGAACGACCATCATGACCAGACTGACATTGAAACTCATGCTGACCGCAGCCGTTTCGCTAGCGGCACTGACGTCGGCTCATGCAGCCGAGCCCGAAAACTGTGGCACCGTCCGTTTCGCCGATGTCGGCTGGACCGACATCACCGCGACGACGGCCACCGTCAGCACGATCCTCAAGGGCCTCGGCTATGAGACCGACATCAAAGTCCTTTCCGTTCCCGTCACCTACCAATCGCTGAAGAACAAGGACATCGACATCTTCCTCGGCAACTGGATGCCGACGCAGGAAAACGACGTTCGCCCCTTCCTCGACGACAAGTCGGTCGAATCCTTCGGCCCCAACCTCGAGGGCGCCAAGTACACACTGGCGACCAATGCCAAGGGTGCCGAGCTCGGCATCAAGGATTTCAAGGATATCGCAGCTCACAAGGACGAGCTCGATAGCAAGATCTATGGTATTGAGCCGGGCAATGACGGCAACCGCCTGATCATCGACATGGTCGACAAGGATACCTTTGGCCTCAAGGGCTTCGAAGTGGTCGAATCCTCGGAGCAGGGCATGCTGGCGCAGGTCGCCCGCGCCGAGAAAGACGGTGAACCGGTCGTCTTCCTCGGCTGGGAACCGCATCCGATGAACGCCAACTTCAAGCTCACCTACCTGTCGGGCGGTGACGATATCTTCGGCCCGAACTTCGGCGGCGCAACCGTGTTCACCAACCTGCGCGCGGGCTACACCACCGAATGCCCGAACGTCGGCAAGCTGATCACCAATCTGAAGTTCTCGCTTCCAATGGAGAACGAGATCATGGGCAAGATCCTGAACGACGGCAAGGAGCCGGACGTGGCCGCGACGGAATGGATCAAGGCCAATCCGGCCGCCATCGAACCGTGGCTGGCCGGCGTCACTGCCAAGGATGGCGCGGAAGGATTGCCGGCCGTGAAAACAGCCCTCGGTCTCTGACCGGCGCAGATGAGGCGGGGATGATCTCCCCGCCTTTTTTGAACCGCTTTCCGTTTTGTTTTTCCGGCGTGGGATGTTTTTCGTGGATTTTTTGACCGAATATCGTGTTCCGATCGGCCCAGGAGCAAAGACCTTCGTCGATTGGCTCACAACCAATTTCGAATTGTTCTTTGATCAGCTCGCAAATTTTCTGTCCGGTGTTGTTGCCGTTCTGCTGTTCATCCTGCAGACACCGCATGCACTGATCGTCGTCGCAGTTGTCACGGCGCTGTCCTGGTGGCTACGCCGCTCGATCGGCATCACGCTGTTTACCCTTCTCGGGCTGCTCCTGATCATCAACCAGGGCTATTGGAAGGAAACGACGGAGACGCTGGCACTCGTGCTCGCCGCCAGCTTCGTCAGCATGGCCGTCGGCATTCCTCTCGGTATCGCCGCGGCACGCAGACCGATGTTCTATGCCTTCATGCGCCCGGTCCTCGACCTGATGCAGACCATTCCCACCTTCGTCTACCTCATCCCGGCCCTGATACTCTTCGGTCTTGGCATGGTGCCGGGCCTCATTGCGACGGTGATCTTTGCCATTCCCGCGCCGATCCGCCTGACCCGCCTCGGCATTATCTCGACGCCGCCGTCGCTGGTGGAGGCGGCCGTGTCCTTCGGCGCAACGCCGTCACAGGTGTTGCGCAAGATCGAAATCCCGTTTGCCATGCCGCAGATCATGGCCGGCCTGACGCAGACGATCATGCTGTCGCTGTCGATGGTCGTCATCGCGGCTCTCGTTGGCGCTAACGGCCTCGGCGTGCCGGTACTGCGCGCGCTGAATACGGTCAATGTCGCCAAGGGCTTTGAAGCCGGGCTTTGCATCGTCGTTCTCGCCATCATTCTCGACCGCCTGTTCCGCTCGTCCGATGAAGGAGAAGGCGCATGACCGAAGCCGTCGTTTTCAAGAATGTCGACATCATCTTCGGCAACAAGCCGGAAGCGGCCATCGCCATGGTCGATCAGGGCAAGACCCGCGACGAGATCGGCGCCGCGACCGGGCTTGTGCTTGGCGTCGCCGATGCGTCGCTGACCATCACCGAGGGCGAAATCCTCGTGCTGATGGGGCTGTCGGGCTCCGGCAAGTCGACGCTGTTGCGCGCCGTCAACGGTCTGGCGCCGGTGGTGCGCGGCGAAGTGCAGGTGAAGACCAGGCACGGAACGATCAACCCCTACAAAACCAGCGCCAAATCGCTGCGCGACTTCCGCATGCACGATGTCTCCATGGTGTTCCAGCAGTTCGCACTGCTGCCATGGCGCACTGTGGAGGATAATGTCGGCTTCGGGCTGGAACTTGCCGGCGTGCCGGACAGCGAGCGCAAGAAGCGCGTCGGCGAACAACTGGAACTGGTCAACCTGACGAAATGGGCCGGCCGCAAGGTGCAGGAACTGTCGGGCGGCATGCAGCAGCGCGTCGGCCTTGCCCGCGCCTTTGCGACCGGCGCTCCGATCCTGCTGATGGACGAGCCCTTCTCGGCGCTCGATCCACTGATCAGGACCCGCCTGCAGGACGAACTCCTCGAATTCCAGCGCCGACTGAAGAAGACCATCCTTTTCGTCAGCCACGATCTCGACGAAGCCTTCCGCATCGGCAACCGCATCGCCATCATGGAGGGCGGTCGCATTATCCAGTGCGGCACGCCGCAGGAGATCGTCAAGAATCCAGCCAACCAGTATGTCGCCGATTTCGTTCAGCACATGAACCCGATCACTATGCTGACGGCGATGGACGTGATGAGCCAAGGCGTAAACCGGATCGACGGCGCGGCAAGTGTCACGGCGACCGCCAAGCCGACAACACCGCTGATCGACATCCTCGACGCGATGTCACGCCAACCGGGTAGCATCGGCGTAGTCGACAACGGCGCCGTCGTCGGTACCATCAGTGCCCAGAACGTCGTCGAAGGCTTGACCCGGCACCGCAACAGAAGTTGACCAAATCGGCCAGAATGCCAGTATAAAGAACGCCCGGGACCGTTGTCTCCGGGCGTTTGGCGTTCAAGACCAAGAGGCAATTCCGATGGCCGAAAAACCTTCCGTGCTGCGCGAAACCGACGACGAGGCGCGCAAGCTTGCCCGCATCTTGTTGCGCTCCGCCCGCAGCGCCGCCCTCGCCGTCATCGAACCGGCAAGCAACGGTTTCCCCTTCGTCAGCCGCGTGCTTCTCGGCATCGACACCGATGGAAGCCCGGTCATCCTTGTGTCTGCTCTATCGACTCATACACAGGCCCTGTCTGCCGACAGCCGCTGCTCGCTGCTATCAGGCGAAGTCGGCAAGGGTGATCCACTCGCCCATCCCCGTTTAACCGTTCAGTGCGAAGCAGAAAAAATCGAACGCGGCGGCGCGGCGCATGCCCGTATTCGCACACGCTTCCTCCGCCGCCATCCGAAATCGGAACTCTATATCGATTTCCCGGACTTTACATTCTTCAGGTTGCAACCGGTGAAGGCCAGCCTCAATGGCGGCTTTGGCCGAGCCTATGCGCTTGATGGCAAAGACCTCCTCATTCACTCGTCGGCAATAGACGATCTCGCGGCGATGGAAGAGCGGGCAATCGAGCACATGAACAGCGATCATCCCGACGCGGCAAGCCGTTATGCGCAGGTCTATTGCAAGGCCGAAGGGACCGACTGGCGAATCTGCGGCCTCGATGCCGCCGGGGCCGATCTCGCCTCCGGCGATCAATTAAGAAGACTCGAATACGATGCCCCATTGCAATCCGCGGGCGAACTGCGCATGATGCTGGTGAAACTTTACGGTTAAATTTACCCTGCCTACCCCGATTTCTTGCAGTAGGAGGTTGTGCTTTTATTCATCACGTCTAATTATCGCTTATTCACAATCATAACCAAGCGTGATGTGAACCTCGCACGGAGTACGGAATGCAAACGATCTCTCCTCAGAAGCAAGGCAAGGCTGAAATAGCTGCGGAGTTTCTGTCGGCCATGGCAAACCCCAAGCGTCTGCTGATTCTGCGTTCACTGGTGAATCAGGAAATGGCAGTCGGCGTATTGGCAAACCAGGTCGGCCTCAGCCAGTCTGCCCTGTCGCAACATCTCTCGAAATTGCGTGCCCAGAATCTCGTGACCACCCGCAGGGATGCGCAAACAATCTACTATTCAAGCTCCTCGGATGCTGTCCTGAAAGTGTTAAAAACACTGACGGAAATTTATGGCGAAGAAACCGCCCCGGCCGAAAGGGCCGCGCAGCGCCGTACCGCCTGATACGAATGGGGGCCGGCCGCCTG
>UCOA01000041.1 GCA_900474095.1 Hyphomicrobiales bacterium
CCCCCTCAAGGGGGGAGATCGTTCTTTTCCCAAGCGTCTTTCTCCCAATACGGAAAGTTTTCTTGGAGCGGAGATAGTGCCGCTTGCGATCTCCCCCCTTGTGGCGGAGGTGCCCGCCAGCGCAGAGGGGGGTATGCTTCCGCACACACGGAGTCTCACGCCTGATGCAAACCAACTTCACCCCTGCCCAGCTTGCAGACCCTCACGTCGCCGAATCCGAGGCAATCCTGCGCAAATGCGTGCATTGCGGCTTCTGCACCGCCACCTGTCCGACCTATGTGACGCTCGGCAATGAGCTCGACAGCCCGCGCGGGCGCATCTATCTCATCAAGGACATGCTGGAAAACGGCCGGCCGGCGGATGAGGAAGTGGTCACCCATATCGACCGCTGCCTGTCCTGCCTCGCCTGCATGACCACCTGTCCCTCCGGCGTGAATTATATGCACCTGGTCGATCACGCCCGTATCCACATCGAGAACACCTACAAAAGGCCGCTCAAGGACCGGCTGATGCGGGCCACGCTTGCGGCAGTGCTTCCCTATCCCCAACGCTTGCGGCTGGCGCTCAAGGCTGCCCGTCTCGGCCGGCCGTTTGCGGGACTGATGAAGCGGGTGCCGCTCCTGAAGACGTTCGGCGTCATGCTCGATCTGGCGCCCCGCGGTCTTGCTCCGCCATCGGCTGCTGCGCAGCCGGGCGTGAGGCCGGCGACCACGGAACGGAGAGGGCGGGTGGCGATCCTTACCGGCTGTGCGCAGCCCGTCTTGAAGCCGGAGATCAACGAGGCGACGATCCGGCTTCTGACGCGGCTCGGTGTCGAGGTCGTGGTGCCGGAAGGCGAGGGCTGTTGCGGGGCGCTCGTCCACCATATGGGCCGCGAGGAACAGGCGCTTGTCGCCGCTCGCCGCAACGTCGATGTCTGGATCAAGGCGGCCGACGAGGGCGGGCTTGATGCCATCGTCATCACCGCGTCCGGTTGCGGCACGACGATCAAGGACTACGGCCATATGCTGCGCCTCGATCCGGCCTATGCAGAAAAAGCCGCCCGCGTCTCGGTGCTGGCAAAGGACATCACAGAATACCTGGCAAGCCTTGATCTGTCGCGGCAGGAAGCGAGAAACGTGACCGTCGCTTACCACTCGGCCTGTTCGATGCAGCATGGCCAGAGAATCACCACGGTGCCGAAGCTGCTTTTGAAAAATGCCGGGTTCACGGTCCGCGACCCCGCTGAAGGCCATCTCTGTTGCGGTTCGGCAGGAACCTACAACATCCTGCAGCCAGAGATTTCAGCGACGCTGAAGGCGCGCAAGGTGAAGAATATCGAGGCAACCAAAGCCGACATTATCGCGACCGGCAATATCGGCTGCATCACCCAGATCGCTACCGGCACACAGATGCCGATCCTGCACACGGTGGAACTGCTCGACTGGGCCTATGGCGGTGAAAAACCGGCCTCGCTTCAAAAGTGAACCGAGGCGAAATGGGTTCACCCTCACGCGGCAACAGGCGTATGACAGGCCTGAACGGGCGAAACAAAAAAGCGCCCGCTAAAAGGCGGACGCTTTCGCTTCGACATTGCGTGAGTGATCAGCCGCCGAAGATGGTGCGCAGGATATCCACGCCACGATCGTCATAGGACACATCGCCCTGCTTGTTGCCGGGACCGATGACGATGACCCTGGTGCCGATATCGGCACGTTCGTAGAGATGTTCGACATCCTTGTTCATCATGCGGATGCAGCCCGAAGACATGTTCTGGCCGATCGTCCACGGCTGGTTGGTGCCGTGGATGCGAAATCCGGAATCGCTCCTGCCCTTGTAGAGATAGAGCGCCCGGGCGCCGAGCGGATTGTCGATACCGCCTTCCTGAAAGGCCGGAAGGATGCGGCCCTTCTTGCGTTCGCGGATGACCATCTCCGGCGGTGGTGTCCAGCCCGGCCACTCCGCCTTGCGCTGCACCTTGACGACGCCCGACCAGCCGAACCCCTCGCGGCCGACGCCGATGCCATAACGGGTCGCCCTGTTCGGGCCCTCAATATAATAGAGGTACTTGTTGTTGGTATCGACGATGATCGTACCCGGCGCCTCGTCGGTACTCAGCCGCACCTTGGTGCGCCAGAATTGCTTCGCCGGTTTTTTCTCCATCGCCACCACCGTGACATCCGATCTGGACTTCACGGTTTCGGCCGGCATGAATGCCGAAGCGCTCGACGCGCCAAATATAACAGCGGCCGCAAAACCGATTGCGGCCAATGTCTGCAAGGCATATTTCATCTACAAGATTCCCTCTCCAGCCCCAAGCTGCGAAACGCTATTCAATATTGCGTCTTACGCAAGTCTAACGGGTCTTGGATAGAGTAAATGTGACCGATACAAGTGTAACCGTGGGAACCCCTGTTGCCGAAAGGCCACGTTCGGGCCGTTCGGCAGATAATGGAGCTCAGATCACGATGACCTTGGTGCCGATTTTCACGCGTTCATAGAGATCGACAACATCCTCGTTGCGCATGCGGATGCAACCGGACGAGACGGCGAAGCCGATAGTCCAGGGGGCGTTGGTGCCGTGGATGCGGTAGAGCGTCGAGCCGAGATACATGGCGCGGGCGCCGAGCGGGTTGGCCGAGCCGCCCTCCATGCTGGCAGGCAGATAATGCCCCTTGGCCGCTTCGCGGGCGATCATTTCGGACGGCGGCGTCCAGACCGGCCATTCGGACTTGCGGGTGACCTTGTGGACGCCGGCCCATTCGAAGCCCGGCTTGCCGACACCGACGCCGTAACGCCGCGCTTGCCCCTTGCCGGTGACGAGATAGAGGAAACGGCTGTTGGTATCGATGACGATCGTGCCCGGTCTTTCCTTCGTTTCATAAGCGACCGCCTGTGGCAGGAATTGCGGATCGAGCTGGCTCTGGGCCGGCTTCTGTGCCCGTGTCATGGTCACCGGCTGCGCAATGGCGACGCCGGTGCGCTTGGCACGGCGCTGGAACAGATATTGTTTTCGGGTGGCGCGCTCGCTCTGAACTCCTGTAGGGCGCTGCTGACGGTAGACGACCGGCTGGACGCTGCCGCCGAGCTGGGTCACCCAGGGGGCCGTAAGGTCCGGGCTGATAACGACCGGCGGGCGGTTCTGATAGCGGTCTTGCGCTTCCGCAAGGCTGGAAAAAGCCACGAACAGGGACGTGGCAAGGATCAGGGGTTTCTTCATCATCGGACGGTTACGCTACCTTTCGCCGGGACTGTCTCATAGCTCCGCCGTCCGCCGGTTAGGCGAAGTGCGGGATGGATATGAACGCCAAGAGGCTTGGCGGAATGGGGCGATGGTGGCACCCGGGGACGACCGAATGGTAAATGCCGGTTCATTAAAAGGCATTCGGCGGGGTAAAGCTTTGGGTAGGGTTATTGCCCGCTTTAGGACTATGGTTGGCAAATGGTAAAGCACGAAAAACAGGGAGAATTGAGTGACGGCAAAGGGAACCATCACCGGCGTGGACGGCCTCGAGCGTTGCGCCTGGCATGCCAATCTGGAGGACTACCAGCGCTACCACGACGACGAATGGGGCAGGCCCATGGCCGACGATATCCGGCTGTTCGAGAAGATCTGCCTCGAAGGGTTCCAGTCGGGCCTGTCCTGGCTGACCATTCTCCGAAAGCGTGAAGCCTTCCGCGCCGCTTTCGCCGGCTTCGATTTCGATGTCGTCGCCACCTTCGGCGATGCCGATGTCGAGCGCTGCCTTGCCGATCCCGGCATCGTCCGCCATCGCGGCAAAATCGTCTCGACGATCAACAATGCGAAGCGGGCACAGGAACTGAGATCCGAATTCGGCACGCTCGCCCGTTATTTCTGGAGCCACGAGCCTGGCGCAAACGAGCGCCCGAAGGTTGTCACCTACGAGGCGATCATTGCCAACCCGACGACGCCGACCTCAGTCATGATATCCAAGGATCTGAAAAAGCGCGGCTGGACTTTCGTCGGCCCGACCACGGTCTATGCCTTCATGCAGGCAATGGGTCTGGTCAACGACCACGTCGAAGGATGTTGTTGCCGGGAAACGATCGAGCAGATGCGCGCGTCCTTCGTGCGCCCCTAAGCTCCTCTCGGCCCGATGCTTAGAGCATGTCTCTCGAAGTGGTCACCGGTTTCGGGATGCAGACACGCGCAAAAACAAAGACCTAAACATGTTGCGTGAATGCTTCTTCACGCAACATGCATTAGTGCAGGCGGGCCGTCGGTCTGTTGTTCATATAGAGAAGAACCGCGCCGAAGATCACCAGCATGGCGCCGATCACCAGCCATTCCTTGTTGTCCGACATGGGGCTGCCAGTAATGATATTGGAACCTTGTAGCATCCAGAGACCGCCGAGCAATATGACGAAGATGCCGGCAATATTCTTGAAGATCTTCATGACGTCCTCCCAGACCGTGAGAGAATTATGTGCCTGTCATCGTCTTCGGTCAACGTGGGCGAAATGAGGTGTCGACGCTGGCGCCGGTGACCGGCTCAGGTCGCTTCTCATAAACAAGGGAGGATCCACGGCTAAACAAGCCCGCGCAGAGCAGCGGAGGCACGCCCTTCGGATGAATCGCGGTTTCTTATGTCCGACGTGCAATGATTCTGATCAGATGTCGCGTATTCGCCATGCCGGGGCACAGAAGAGGGCAGCGATGAGGAGGACGGCGCGCCTGGTCTTCAAGATAGGAGTGCGACAGAGCACAGGAAAGACGGGCGGCGCGCTCTCTTGAGGGTTCAGTTGTCCGCCGGTGCAAAGGCGAAGATGCCTTGCATGCGCCCGCCGGCCGGTGAGACGCCCATGGTCGAGGTCCCGATGCAGAAAACCGGCACGGCGCCGCCATCCTGCAGCGTCGTACAGAAATAGAAGGAGGACGCCAAGGCGGTGGCCTCTTCGAGGATGTTGAGTACCGTCTTGTGATGATCCGGGTGATAGTTGCGGATGATATCCAGCAATCCGCAGAGCCTGTCGGCAAGGCCGTGCCGTGTTTTGGTTGTCTCCCCGATGGAGAAGATGCCGGTCGAGAGGTCGCAACGCCACCTTTCGATAAGGTAGTCCTGTCCCGCCAGCGCTTCGACCCATCCTTCATGAGCGCGGCTGTCTTCAGGCAGGATCGTGCCGAATCCCGGTTTCATCAACTGCAGCATGCCGTCTTCCGCTCCTTGCTCTCCCGCCGCAAAGGCGGCTTTTGCAAAAACGAGACAGTTTTTGCCATCAAGGCGGTTGCGCCGTGAAATAGGGCTTTACCCGCCGGGAAAAAAGAATTGTTCTTGTGTTTCATCGTTTCGTTGCCGACTGCGTGAAACGCTCCCCATGAAACTGAAAATAGTCCACAAAAACCGCAACTTAAATGCCACGGATTGATCATTTGCTAATCCCTTGGTTTTGATTCAGCACGTTGCGCAATCCTGGATTTTGGAAACACGACATGTCGACGATTTTGGCGCAGGGTGAACTGGTCAAGCAGCTTCGGGGCTACCGGCTGAAGGCGGGCTTGAGCCAGAGCGATATCGCCTGGAAGCTTGGCTTTTCCCTTCCGACGGTTTCGCGCTGGGAGCGCGGCATCTCGACGCCCGATCTGCGCGCCACCGGCGCGATCGTCGATTTCCTGCGCCGGGCCGACGTCTATGCCGGAAAGGTGCTCCTGCAGTCGATCGTCAACGCGCGTGACAGCCGCAACCTCTGGGAGGGCGAGGATATCCGCTATCTTGCCGGCTCGCGGCAGGAATTTGCCGAAACGCCGCAGATGGGCGCGATGATTGGCAAGAGCATCCGCCGCTACATCACGGGGCTCTACCACGATTTCATCGAGGACCGCGCCATCGTCGCGAGCCTCAAGGCGGGGGACCTTGCCAGCATCGATTTCTATGGCGGGGCGGCCATGTCGGTGACCACCATTCCGGAAGGCTTCGTGCAGTTCAAGCGGATCAGCTTCCAGTCGGAACTCAAGGGGGTCATCCGCGGCGACACCCATTCCATCCTTATTCCTGAAGCCGAGGCGCCGATGGACGAGGGTGCGGTGATCCATAACTGGGATACGCTGTCGCGGCCGCTTTGATGCATGTGGCCCAAAAATGTGCGGCGGTTTTGGGGGAACGACATGCAGGAAAACGAAAACCTGATGTGCGTCGGACAAGCGCATCACCTCGAGCAAGACCGCGCAATGACTTGCCGCCTTGGCCTTGATCGGATAGGGAAAGCGCCAATTCCCCTGACCGATCAAAATGGCCGATCAACCATGACCGATCGACGCTGAAAGTGCGGACCCCCATGAACGACAAAAAGAACAAGCCCCAGAAGCTGAAGGCCCGCCTGCCGCGCGGTTTCGTCGATCGCTCCGCTGCCGATATTCGCGCCGTCGACGAGATGACCGGCAAGATCCGCGAAGTCTACGAGCGCTATGGCTTCGATCCGGTCGAGACGCCGCTGTTCGAATATACCGACGCGCTCGGAAAATTCCTGCCTGACGCCGACCGCCCGAACGAAGGCGTCTTCTCGCTGCAGGACGATGACGAGCAGTGGATGAGCCTGCGCTATGACCTGACCGCGCCGCTCGCCCGCCATGTCGCGGAAAATTTCAACGAGATCCAGTTCCCCTACCGCACCTACCGCGCCGGCTACGTCTTCCGCAACGAGAAGCCAGGCCCCGGCCGCTTCCGCCAGTTCATGCAGTTCGACGCCGACACGGTCGGCGCGGCCGGCGTCCAGGCCGATGCCGAAATGTGCATGATGATGGCCGACACGATGGAAGCGCTGGGCATCAAGCGCGGGGATTATGTGATCCGGGTGAACAATCGCAAGGTTCTGGATGGGGTGCTTGAGGCGATCGGGCTTGGTGGGGAGGAGAATGCCAATGCGCGGCTGAGCGTGCTGCGGGCCATCGACAAGCTGGACAAGTTTGGGCCGGAAGGTGTGAAGCTGTTGCTTGGTCCGGGGCGCAAGGATGAGAGCGGCGATTTTACCAAGGGGGTCGGGCTGAATGAAGATCAGATTAAGCTGCTCGGCCGGTTTATGGACTTTGGCCGGTGGTTCGATTTCACTGCGGGCGGAAAGGATACCTCGTCACAGGCTATTCTTAAGAACGGAAGCGACTTTCCTTCAGAGCATCATGCGGATGTGTCTTTGTTCGATGCTATGCGTGAAAGCTTTGGTAGCAATAATAAAGCCTTAGAAGGGATAAATGAGCTCGAGTTGATTTCGAAGTTGGCGCTAGCCGCTGGATACGAAGCGGATCGCATTAAGATCGACCCCTCCGTCGTCCGAGGCCTCGAATATTACACTGGCCCGGTCTTCGAAGCCGAACTCCAGTTCGCCGTCACGAACGAAAAGGGCGAAAAGGTCGTCTTCGGCTCGGTCGGCGGCGGCGGGCGTTATGATGGCCTTGTCTCGCGCTTCATGGGCCAACCGGTGCCGGCGACGGGTTTCTCGATCGGCGTCTCGCGCCTGATGACGGCGCTGAAGAATCTCGGCAAGCTCGGCATGGAAGAGGTGATCGCACCGGTTGTCGTCTGCGTCATGGACCGCGACACGGATAGCCTCGGCAAGTACCAGCAGTTCACGCAAGCATTGCGCCACGCCGGCATCCGCGCCGAAATGTACCAGGGCAACAAGAAGAATTTCGGCGACCAGCTGAAATATGCCGATCGCCGCGGCTCGCCGCTCGCCATCATCCAGGGCGGCGACGAGCGCTCGCAGGGTGTCGTGCAGATCAAGGACCTGATCGAGGGCAAGCGTCTGTCCGGCGAGATCGAGGACAACACGACATGGCGCGAAGCCCGCGTAGCCCAGGTCTCCGTCCCTGAAGTCGACCTCGTCGCCAAGGTCCGCGAGATGCTGGCGGCGCAGGCCGAGGATCGGGCGCGGAACGGCTAAGATGATTGAAGGGACGGCCGCGATAAGACCCCTCCCCAACCCTCCCCACAAGGGGGAGGGGGTGGTTCGGCGCGCGTCGGCGACTCGGGGACATCAAACAGTCGACCGTAGCCATCAGTTTGCAACACGGTTTTCCACCAGGCACAGCGACCTTTTGCAGATCGCCACGCGTCAGGAGTTGAATATGAAAAACGGCAGGTGCGGCAGACTAACTCCCTCCCCCTTGTGGGGAGGGTTGGGGAGGGGCCGTGTCTCACGCTTCCAGTTCGAGGGGTTCCCATGCCCCTGATCAACCTCCCAGCCTTTGCCGCAGATCTGCTCGCCGATTTCGAGCGGCTGGGGACACTGCGCGTCGATACACCGGTGATCCAGCCGGCCGAACCGTTTCTCGACATGGCGGGCGAGGATTTGCGCCGTCGCATCTTCATGACCGAGAGCGAGACCGGAAAAAGCCTGTGCCTGCGCCCGGAATTCACCATTCCCGTCTGCCTGCGCCATATCGAGACCGCGACCGGCACGCCGCAGCGTTATTCCTACCTCGGCGAAATCTTTCGTCAGCGCCGGGAAGGCGCCAACGAATTCTATCAGGCTGGCATTGAGGACCTGGGCGAAACGGATGTGGCCGGCGCCGATGCCCGTGCCATCAGTGATGCCATCGAAATCCTCACGGCCCGGCTGCCGGGCAGCCGCCTCAAGGTGACGCTCGGCGACCAGTCGGTCTTCGAAGCCGTGGTCGCCGCCTGCGGTCTGCCCGCCGGCTGGCAGAAGCGCCTGATCCACGCCTTCGGCAATTCGGCGCAGATCGACACACTGCTGACGCGGCTTTCGAGCCCGCAGCCGGTGACGGGCCTCAGCGCCGAGATCGAGGCCCTGCTTGCGTCGGGCGATGATGCGACGCTGATCGCCCATCTCGACGAGACCATGCAGGAAACCGGCTATTCCACCAATGCCAGCCGCAGCCCGAAGGAAATCGCAGCAAGGCTGAAGGAGAAGCGGGCGCTGGAAAAGACCGCGCTCGATGGCCGCACGCTTGGCCTCCTGCGCGAGTTCCTGTCGCTCAGCATACCGCTCGCCGATGCGCCGGCGGCACTGTTTGCCTTCGCAAAAAAATCCGGCCTGACGCTGGATGGCGCCCTCTCGCACTTTGATGCGCGGGTGGCGGCGCTTGGCAATGCCGGCGTTGATCCGGCGCTTCTCACCTACCGCGCCGCCTTCGGACGCCCGCTCGATTATTATACCGGCCTTGTCTTCGAGATCGTCATCGATGGTTCCTCGGCGGTGCTGGCCGGTGGCGGCCGTTTTGACCGGCTGATGACGCTGCTCGGCGCCAGGACGCGCATTCCGGCCGTCGGCTTCGCGCTCTGGCTCGACCGGATCGAACAGGCGCTGGCGCAGCACGAAGGAGAGGCCACCCGATGACCATTACCATCGCTCTGCCTTCCAAGGGCCGGATGAAGGATGACGCCTCGGCCATCTTCGAGAAAGCCGGCATGAAGATCGTCGCCGTCGGCAACGAGCGGTCCTATCGCGGCCGGGTCGAAGGACTGGATGACGTCGAGATCGCCTTCCTTTCCGCCTCGGAAATCTCCCGCGAGATCGGCAACGGCTCGATCGATTTCGGCGTCACCGGCGAAGACCTGATCCGCGAGGGACTTTCGGAAGCCGATGCCCGCGTCGAATTCTGCGCCCGGCTCGGCTTCGGCCATGCCGATGTCGTCGTTGCCGTTCCGGAAATCTGGCTCGACGTCGATACCATGGCCGACCTTGGCGACGTCGCCGCCGATTTCCGCGCCCGCCATGGGCGGCGGCTGGCGATCGCCACGAAATACTGGCGGCTGACCCAGCAGTTCTTCTCTGCCCAGCACGGTATCCAGCTCTACCGCATCGTCGAAAGCCTGGGAGCGACCGAAGGCGCGCCAGCCTCCGGCTCCGCCGATATCATCGTCGACATTACGTCGACCGGATCGACCCTCAAGGCTAACCACCTGAAGATCCTGTCGGACGGCATCATGCTCAAGTCCGAGGCTTGCCTGGTGCGGGCGCGCAAGGCCGAGCACGAGGGAGACCCGCTGGTGGCGAAGATAACCGAGGCTGTGCGCGGGGCACTCGGATAGGTTTCAGTCGGAAGGGCGTGTGGGCGCTGCAAAAACTGCAGATGGTTGCACTCATTAGTCTAACATTTTGGACACGACTGTCCTATATGGGTAACTCCCACCTCAAGGAGTTCTCCATGGCCGATCTTTCTTCCTTCCCGATCACCGCCCGCTGGCCCGCCAAAAATCCCGATATCATTCAGCTCTATTCCCTGCCGACGCCGAATGGCGTGAAGATTTCCATCGCTTTGGAAGAGCTTGGTCTGGCCTACGAGCCGCATCGGATCGATTTCGGCAACAACGACCAGAAGTCGCCGGAGTTCGTGTCGCTCAATCCGAACGGCCGTATTCCGGCGATCATCGACCCCAACGGTCCGGATCGAAAGCCGATCGGCCTGTTCGAGTCCGGCGCAATCCTGGTCTATCTGGCGGAAAAGACCGGCAAGCTGATCCCGGCCGATGCCGCCGGTCGTTACGAGACGCTCTCTTGGGTAATGTTCCAGATGGGCGGCATCGGGCCGATGTTCGGTCAGTTCGGTCATTTCTTCAAATTCGCCGCCGACAAGGTCGCCAACAATTCCTATCCCATGGAACGCTATCGCGACGAAGCCAAGCGGCTTCTCAGTGTTCTGGAAGGCCGCCTGCAAGGCCGTCAGTGGCTGATGGGCGACGACTATACCATTGCCGATATCGCCACCTATCCGTGGATCGAGGGCGCTCGCAAATTCTATGGCGGCGCCGATGTGCTGGAGTATTCAAGCTTCCCGAATGTGATGGCCTGGGTCGATCGCGGCCTCGCCCGCCCGGCCACGCAGAAGGGCATGGAAATCCCCAGGCGCGATTGATCGCTTCACTCCATGCTGTCCGCCCAAGTTGACGAGACCATGTTGACGTTGCTTGGGCGGACGGGCTACGTCTCGGGAAAAGAAGCTTTCTCGACGGGTGGAATATCGTGGCAGGTAGACTGGTTGTTGCAGGCGGCGGACAGGCCGCCTTTGCTCTCGTGGCAAAGCTTCGGGCCTTGAAGGACGAGCGGCCGGTGACGATTGTCGCTGCGGAAGCAAGTCTTCCCTACCAGCGTCCGCCGCTGTCGAAAAAATACCTGCTGCGCGAAATGGACCTCGATCGACTGCTTTACCGGCCGGAGAACTGGTACGGCGAGCACAATGTCGATGTGCGGCTTTCAACAACTGTCACAGCCATCGACCGCGCCGCCAGGACCGTCACGCTCAGCGACGGCTCGAAACTCGACTATGGCGTTGTGGCGCTTGCGACCGGCTCGAGCCCGCGCAAGCTGCCAGCCGGTGTCGGTGGCGACCTCGATGGTGTTTTTGTCGTGCGCGACTTCACCGATGCCGACCGCCTCGCCGACCAACTGAAACCCGGCCGGCATGCCCTGATCATCGGCGGCGGCTATATCGGCCTGGAGGCGGCTGCCGTCGCGCGCTCGAGCGGGCTCGATGTCACGGTCATCGAGATGGCTGACCGCATCCTGCAACGCGTCGCGTCGGCGGCGACCTCTGGTTTGGTACGGGAAATCCACCAGATGCGCGGCGTCGATATTCGCGAAGGCACCGGACTTGTCCGGCTGATCGGGACGGATGGGCATGTGACTGCCGCTGAATTGACTGACGGCTCGACGATCCCGGTCGATCTGGTGATCGTCGGCATCGGCGTGACGGCCAATGACGCGCTGGCCCATGACGCCGGTCTCGAGGTAGCCAATGGCATCGTCGTCGACCAGTTCGGCCGCACCGCCGATCCCGACATCTACGCCATGGGAGACTGTGCGGTCTTGCCGTGGAAGGGCATGCGTATCCGCCTGGAATCGGTCCAGAACGCCGTCGACCAGGCGGAGGCGGTGGCGGCACTGCTTGCCGGCGGCGAGGCACCCTATGATCCGAAGCCCTGGTTCTGGTCCGATCAATACGATGTCAAGCTGCAGATCGCCGGCTTTGGCCTCGGCCATGACGAGACGATCGTGCGCAAAGGCCAGCGTGAGGGCAGCATTTCCGTCTGGTATTTCATGCAAGGCAAACTGATCGCCGTTGATGCGCTCAACGACGCGAAGGCCTATGTGACGGGTAAGAAGCTACTTGAGCAAGGACTGACACCCGACCGTGCCATCCTTGAAAATCCTGAAGCGGATTTGAAGACGCTGCTGCCCTGAACGGCGGCGGGCTATTGATGATGGCTGAAAATCCGCCCCCTGGTTTCCAATTGGAAGCGGGGAAAGAAGAAGGCGCCGCGCATCGATCCTGAATAGCGCTGTTCCAGTCCGCTCGTCTCACCGACGCAGAAGACCGGCTGCTTCTGTCCGGACGTCAGGATGATGGTGGTCGAGAAGCAGAAGGACGAGGACATCGTTGCCGCCTGCTCGAAAAGCCGTAGAACATGATCGCGGTCAGCGCTGTCATAGCAGCGCACGAGATTGAGCAGGCCGCATTCGGGCTGGTGCAAGCCGTGCATCGCCGCAGCGTTTTCGCCAAGCCGAAGCAGTCCGTTCGAGAGATTGCCGGTCCATCCTTCAGAAAAGCAGAACTGGTTCAGCAATTTGTGTCCGCTTTCACCAGGCGCCAGGGAATCTGCCTCGGGAAACTGCGAAAGAGCCGTTCTTGCAATGCTAAACATAGGCGCCCCCGAAATATGCGCAAAGTCTGAAATTCATTCGCCTATTCCCATCAAGGGTTCGAAAGAAACAATTTCCGTTTTGCAAGCAAGTATCAGCGGGCGCGGCAAATACCTTCACCGGTCCTGTAGTCTATAACTGATGCAAAGCTAAACTTTCAAGTCCTGGTCAGATTTTTCTTCCAGGAAAATAAAATATCTGACGGACTAATTGTATTATAATTGAAGATAAAACTATGTTGTAAAACAGATAGTGCAGAAAAAATGCACAATCCCTTTGCCTATTTTTCTAAATATTACATTCCAGTGAATCTATGTTCACTTGGGGCGCAGTTATAATTGCTTTCGCTCCCGCTTCAATAATCTTATGGCAAATATTCTGCGGTCTGGATCAGGTATCACCGATTGCAAGGATCTTTCATGAATGCAATCAGAACATGATTCGCCCACCTTTAGGCAATGGCAAAATGCCGTCGACGTGGACCTTTCTTGGGGGCATCAATCAACTTTTGTATCGCGAACGAAAAAAGGCGGACCTCGCGGCCCGCCCTCTCATAGTGAAGCTATGTGGTGGTCATTCGCAATAAGGCAAGCGCCTTATCACATCATGCCGCCCATGCCGCCCATGCCGCCCATGTCAGGCATGCCGCCGCCAGCAGATTCCTTCTTCGGAAGTTCTGCGATCATGGCTTCGGTAGTGACGAGCAGGCCGGCAACCGAAGCTGCGTTCTGCAGGGCCGTGCGGACAACCTTGACC